>JBQCEI010000978.1:0-2421 GCA_051960375.1 Aureliella sp.
CGCTGCTCGGCGGTATCATCCTGCGGATCGGCGACCGAGTGTACGACGGCAGCGTCCAAGGCAAGATGCAAGTTCTCCGGCGGGCAGTTGCCAGCGGCGTCGAGCGAGCCATTCGCGATCGCTACGCGTCGCTGCTCTCCTGAGCGTTCCCTAAAAATACAACAGTCAAGTCAACCAACGTAAAACCTGTTTTCGAGGTGTGGTATGAAGTTCAACTCGGACGAGATTGCCTCGGTCATCCAAAAAGAAATCGAGACGTTCGAGAGCCAGATGGACGTGCGCGAAGTCGGCACGGTCCTGGAAGTCGGCGACGGTATCGCGCGGGTCTATGGCCTGTCGGGCGTAATGGCCGGTGAAATGGTTCAGTTCCCCAGCGGCGTGATCGG
Organism: Aureliella sp.; assembly: GCA_051960375.1. Classification (GTDB taxonomy): domain Bacteria; phylum Planctomycetota; class Planctomycetia; order Pirellulales; family Pirellulaceae; genus Aureliella. The sequence goes on from JBQCEI010000978.1 coordinate 387, forward strand.
CCTGGCCTTCAACCTCGAAGAGAACAGCGTCGGTGTGATCATCCTCGGCGATTACTTGACGATCAGCGAAGGGGATGAAGTTCGCGCCCTCGGACGTCTGCTCAGCGTTCCCGTCGGCGACGGCGTCATCGGCCGCGTGCTCGATCCGCTGGGTAACCCGCTGGACGGACGCGGGCCCGTCGAATCAACCCAGCAGCGTCCGGTCGAAGTCATCGCCACCGGCGTCGCCGAGCGGCAACCGGTCAAGCAACCGCTGCAAACCGGTATCAAGGCGATCGACGCCATGACTCCGGTCGGACGCGGGCAGCGCGAATTGATCATCGGCGACCGCAAAACGGGCAAGACGGCCGTCGCCATCGACGCGATCATCAACCAAAAGAACACCGGCGTAAAGTGCTTCTACGTCGCCATCGGCCAGAAGGATTCGTCGGTCGCCCTGGTCGTCGAAGCTCTTCGCAAATACGGTGCGATGGACTACACGACGGTGATCGTCGCCGGTGCGTCCAGCCCGGCTCCGCTGCAGTACATGGCTCCCTACTCCGGCACGGCCATGGCCGAACACTTCATGTTCAACGGCCAGCACGCGCTGATCGTCTATGACGACTTGAGCAAACAAGCCACCGCTTACCGCCAACTGTCGCTGCTGATGCGTCGTCCCCCAGGCCGCGAGGCATATCCGGGCGACGTCTTTTATTGCCACAGCCGGTTGCTCGAGCGCTCGGCCAAGCTCTCCGACGAAATGGGGGGCGGCTCGCTGACCAGCTTGCCGATCATCGAAACGCTCGAAGGTGAAGTTTCGGCCTACATCCCAACCAACGTGATTTCGATCACCGACGGCCAGATTTATCTGCAGCCCGACCTGTTCTTCTCCGGCGTGCGTCCGGCGATGAATGCGGGTATCTCGGTCTCGCGCGTCGGCGGCAACGCCCAGATCAAAGCGATGAAGAAAGTCGCCGGTGGTCTGCGATTGGACTTGGCTGCCTTTCGCGAGTTGGAAGCCTTCGCACAGTTGGGTACCGAACTGGATCCGGTCACGCAGGCCAAACTCGACCGCGGGTACCGCATGGTCGAACTGCTCAAGCAAGCCCAGTACAAGCCGATGTCGGTCTCCGACCAGGTCTTGAGCCTGTACGCAGCGACGCGGGGTTATATCGACGACGTGCCCGTGCCGCAGGTCCGCCAGTGGGAAAGTGACTTCCTGCAGTTCATCCACGATCGCAAGGGCGAGCTGTTCAGCAAGCTGGAGCAAGCGGGTGACCTCACGGCCGAGATCGAAAGCGGCATCAAGGAAGCCATCGACGAGTTCAAACGCGGCTACCGCCCGGCCTAGAGCCGAGGCGGGCCTCGCCTGGCCGTCCCGCTGAGGTGCCGAGCGCACTGTGCGGCGACGGTCGAAAGGGCGCGGCCCATCGCCGAAAAAATCCCTTCAGGTTCAGGCCGACCATCAGGCTCAGAAAAAGTGGAAACGACAAAGGATCGCTGATTCATGGCTAACGCTCGTGCACTTGATAAACGACGCAAGTCGATTCGCAACATCCGCAAAATCACGCGGACGATGGAATTGATCGCCACGGCGCGTTTCAAGAAGGCCATGGATCGCGCCGCGGCTGCGCAGGACTACACGCAGCGGATCACTGAAATCGTCCGCGATCTGGCCAGCGCCGGCCTGGAGGTCTCGCATCCGCTGCTGGACCAACGCCCGGAAACCAAGGCGGCCACGGTCTTGATGTTGACCAGCAACCGCGGGCTGTGCGGCGGTTACAACGGCGCGGTCATCCGCACGGCAATGCACCAGCGATCGGAGATCACCTCCGGCGGCAGCGGTCTGAGCTTTGAAATCAGCGGCAAACGCGGCGTCTCGGCCATGAAGTTCCGCCAGGTGGCCATCGACCAGATGTACACGCAGTTCGAAGACAGCCCCAAGTTCGAACAGGTGGCTGTCATCGCCGACCGCTTGATGGAAGAGTTCATCAGCGGCAAGATCGATCGGCTGGACGTTGTTTACACGCGGTTCGTCAGCATCGCCAAACAGGAA
>JBQCEI010000979.1:0-5318 GCA_051960375.1 Aureliella sp.
TACGCCGCGGCGCGTGCGCAGCGGAATGAAGTGCGTGACACCCAGCTCCGTCGCGGCATCGACGAGCGTTCGTTGGCGATCCCCTTTGGGAAGCGCGACCGCAAGCGTCAGCCGCTGTGGCAATTCGCGATCAGAGTCGATGCGCTCGAGAACTTCATAGCCGATCGCGCCGCGCGTTACCGAAGTGATGCGCGCCAAGGCTTCGCCCCCTCGTCCATCGAACAGGCACAAGCGATCGTCGACCGCCAGCCTCAGAACCGACGTGGCGTGTCGGGCTTCCGCGCCGTCGAGGAAACCGGTCGCGGCGGTGGCAAGCTGGGGTATGTAAAAGCGTGGTGCGGACATGGTTCCTAAACTTTATCGGTTGTACTGAAGATAGGGAATGAGGAGACCGATATAGCCGAAGTGCAGGAAGGTTTTTCTGCGCGATCCCACTACAGCCTCGGAGGGCGTCGCCATGTCGTACTGGCAATACTGGAATCTCAGCGCAGCTCCGTTCGCGTGCACTGGCCGCAACGATTTCTTCCGCGGCCAGTCGATCGAGGAAGCCATCGCTCGCATCGCGTTCATCTGCGGCCAGCGCCGCAGTCTGGCGACGCTGCTGGGACCAGCCGGCTCAGGCAAATCGACCCTGCTGAATCACTTGGCATACGATCCGCCGCGGCATGCGGGAATGCCGTTGCCGCACGTCTGCGTCGCGTCGCTGGTCGGCCTCGCGGCCGGCGAGTTGCCGATCGAATTGGCTCGCAAGCTGAGCGGACGGCGCATGAGCACGCCGGCCGACGCTTGGAGTTCGCTAGCCGACTGTTTTTCAACCTTCGCCCGCAGCGCCGCTCAAACGTTGCTCTTGATCGACGATGTCGAAAGCTGTGCTGGCCAGGCTGAGAACGATTTGGTTCGCTTGGTGCGCGCGGCCGACGATGCGCACATCAGCATCATTCTTTCGATCGAATCCCATCTAGCATCGACGGTCAGTCGTTGGTTGGTCGAGCGCAGTTGTTTGCAAATCGAACTCGCGCTGTGGGATCTTGAGCAGGCACACGAGTTCCTGCGCTTCAGTCTCGGCAGATGCGGTCGGTCGACGCCAATCTATACCGATGCTGCCGTTGAGCGACTGCATCAGCTCTCGCGCGGAGCGCCTCGGCGGTTGGTTCAGTTAGCCGACCTGTCGCTGATCGCCGGCGCGGTGTCGCAGGCAGACCGCGTCGATGAAGCGATCGTGCTGCAGATCGACCAGGAATTGCCGAGGTCGATGTCGGCTGCGGCGTGTTGAGGGTAGGTTCTCGCGAATCGCCCCGGAGGGGCCGTCGTCAGTAGCCCGGGGCGGCAGCCCCGGGTAACGACGATGCGCACGACCATTTCCGCCCCGGAGGGGCCGGCGTAGCTAGTGCTGGTGCAGCGAACTACGACGGCCCCTCCGGGGCGAACGAATCTTGTGCTATGGGCCTTCCCGGGGCTGCCGCCCCGGGCTACTGACGACGGCCCCTCCGGGGCGAAGACGGGGGCGTCACAGCTCGCTAGAAGCAATTCGCACTTGTAGCAGCCAGCCTGCTCTGCTAAAGCAACCAACGCGAAGAAGACTCGAAAAAACAGGAGTTGCCCAGCGTGCGCGTAAACCCACAAAAAGTCTTGGCGGTGCTCTGTCTAGTCGCTGGCTCGTTGGTCGCTCTGCCCGCGCATGCTCAGAATGTGCCCGGCGAGTTCGATGCCAACCAGGCCGAAACGAATCCGGGGGAGATCGTGCGGCTGGAGGACCAGCTGCAAAACGGCCTCCGCACCTTTACGCCCGAGCAGCGGCAGTACGTCTCGCAGGTCGTCGCTCTCGTCGAGCAAGGCAGGTTGCCGCGGGCGATGGTGAACGTCGTCTACACGTGGGCTCTCAAACGCAATCCCAGCGTGCCGCTGCCCTATTTTCAGGTCGCCCTGCGGGCTCTGGCTGAGCGCCGCGGCATCGCGGTGCCGTAGAAAGAGTTTTTACCGCGGAGACGCGGAGAGGCGCGGAGGAGTTTAGATCCCCGCCGACGATTCGAGCTTGGTGGGGTCGCCAGACCGGGCGGCACGGCGCATGCGCATGTTGAAGTACTCGACCAACAGCGAGAAGCCCATCGCGAAGTAGATGTAGCCTTTCGGGATCGGCGTACCAATGCCGTCGGCGATCAGCATGATGCCGACCATCAGCAAGAAGTTCAGCGCCAGCATCTTCACCGTCGGATTCTCCGCGATGAAATTGCCCACTTGATTGGCAAACAGGATCATGACGGCCACCGCCAGAATGACTGCGGCGATCATAATCCATAGCACATCGACCATGCCGACCGCGGTGATGACGCTATCGAGCGAGAAGATGATGTCCATCAAGGCGATCTGGAACAAGACGTTGCCGAAGCTCGGTTGCCGCAGATTGACTTGCCGCTCTTCGCTGTGTCCTTCGACCTCGCCATGGATCTCGGTGATGCTCTTGTAGAGCAAGAACAGACCGCCGGCGATCAAGATAATATCCCGCCACGAGATCTCGTTAAACTCGTTCCAGGCATGAACGTTGAGAACTTTCTTGACTGGCTCTGCTTCATCGGCTGCTGGAGCGTGCGCGGCCGGCGCTCCGTGACCGCCCGCAGGCGGCCCTTCCTCGATCATGAAGTAGCTCTGCAGCCCATCGACCGGGAAATAGTCACTCAGGAATACGATCGGCTCGGTCGCCCGAGAAATGATGAAGATGGTGCTGAGCAGCAAAATGCGCATGATCAGCGCCAAGGCCAGTCCCAAGCGACGGCCGGCGCTCTGACGTTCGATCGGCAGCTTGCTGGTCAAAATCGATATGAAGACCAGGTTATCGATCCCCAGAACGATCTCCATGGCGCTGAGAGCAATCAGGGCGATCAAGTTTTCCAATATCGATTCCATATAGATTCACTGATTACGACAGCCAAGGATCGAGCAAGCAAGCAACCGCCATCCAAACCAGTAGGACGTAAGTGGTCGGCCGCAGCCAGCGGTCGCCCAGCCGATTGCCTAGTCGCAGTCCGACCAAGGAACCGAGCACGATGAGCGGCAGGGCTGCAAGGGCCTGCAATGCGCAAGTGAGCAGTTTGGGGCCAAACGCCCACAACATCAAGGCGAGTTGCGGTACGAAGTTGCTCAAATACATCGCGAACAGGAAACTCCGCGCCCGATTAACTGAAAAACGTTGCCCATGTACCCACAGCAGCATCGGCGGAGCGCTCATGCCGCTGAGTCCCTGCAGCAGGCCGCTGAGTCCAAATGTCGCAACGATCCAGTACCACCTGCCCGCGGAGTGCCACTGCCGTCCGTTGATCGCCTGAGCCGCCACCGCCGCCAAGACCACTGTGCCGACGAGCGGTTTGACGACCATCGCCCAGTGACTGATTAGCCACGCCAGTGACAGAATTCCCAGCGGCAAAAAGCTGAGCCGCACCGCCGCGGGAAAGGCGGTTTCGGACAAGCTCGTGTGGTGACGGAGCTTCCACAACAGCAAGGCATTCTGAGGCAGCATCGCGGTGATGATCAGCACCTGCGCCTCGGGCAACGTGTTGCCGGCCCAGAGCAAAAGCGGGATGCCCATCAGTCCGGCTGCAAAACCGACGGTGGCCTGAAGACACGCCGAGCCAGCCAGAATGAATACGGTGGCGATGGTCTGCGCGTCGATGGAAATCACGGCTGGAGGTACTCTGTCCTCGCGGTCGAAAGGAAAAGTCTTACCGCGGAGAACGCGGAGGGCGCGGAGAGAAAGCGTGGACGTTATAAGGGCACAGCCAGCACCCGCCCAGGCGCTGGCTGTTTTTCTAGCTTCTAGCTTCTAGCCTCTCGCTTCTGACCTCAGGCCGACAGCTTGGCCGTCTTGCCGATCGCCTTTTTGAGCGCGTCGGCCTTGTCGGTCGATTCCCAAGTCAGGTCGGCATCGTCCTTACCGAAGTGACCGTAGTTGGTGCTCTTGCTGTAGATCGGCCGGAGCAGGTTGAGCTGCTTGACGATATCGGCCGGCTTGAAGCTGAACACCTTGAGCACGGCATTGAGAATCGCATCGTCGCTGACGACCCCGGTGCCGAACGTATCGACATGCACGCTCACCGGCTTGGGATGGCCGATGGCATAAGCGAACTGGATCTCGCACTTGGCAGCCAGTTCGGCGGCGACAATGTTCTTAGCAACCCAGCGTCCCATGTAGGCCGCGCTGCGATCGACCTTCGACGGGTCCTTGCCCGAGAAAGCTCCGCCGCCGTGACGGCCCATGCCGCCGTAGGTGTCGACGATGATCTTGCGGCCGGTCAAGCCGCTGTCGCCTTGCGGGCCGCCGACGACGAAGCGTCCGGTCGGGTTGATCAAGCACTCGGTCTCGTCGGTCAGCATCGACTTGGGCAGGACCTTCTTAACGATCTGCTCGATGCAGAACTTCTTGATTTCGGGATGGTCGACGTCTTGGGCGTGCTGCGTGGAAATGACCACGTTGACGATCTTGGTCGGCTTGCCGTTGACGTACTGGACCGAGACCTGGCTCTTGGCATCGGGACGCAGCCACTTGACTTTACCGCTCTTGCGAACGCGAGTCAGCTCGCGGCCGAGGCGGTGAGCGTACATGATCGGCGCGGGCATCAGTTCAGGCGTTTCGTCGCAGGCGTAGCCGAACATGATCCCTTGGTCGCCGGCGCCTTGCTCGGACGTTTCTTTGTGCTTGGCTTTCTTGGCATCGACGCCCTGAGCGATGTCGGGCGACTGCGTGGTCAGGTAGTTGTTGATGAACAGGCGGTCGGCGTGGAAGACGTCGTCATCGTTGGTGTAGCCGATGCCGCGGACCGCATCGCGGATGACCTTTTCGACGTTGATCGCTTCGCCGATCGGCTTGGCGCCCAGCTTGGGAATGGTGATCTCGCCACCGACGACTACGACGTTGCTCTTGGCAAACGTTTCGCAAGCCACTCGGCTCTTCGGATCGATGCTCAGACACGCATCCAGGATCGCGTCGGAAATCGTGTCGCAAACCTTGTCCGGATGACCTTCGCCAACACTCTCAGAAGAAAAAATGTAAGAGTTCGACATGTTCTTTACGTGGACTTTCTCAGTTACAAAACGGGATCCCTCGAGCCAAGTGCGGCCTAGTATAGTCGCGCCCGCCAATATCGGGTAGACGCATCGAGGCGGGCCCGCGTGCGATTCAGTTGAAGGGCCAACGGCCCGAAATCCCTTAGCCCAGCCCAGCGGGCTGAGGTTCGGTCGGCCGCGCTACGCCTCGAAGCCCCAACGGGGCGACACTCGATTCAGTCCCAGACGTATTTCTCATCGAACGAGATCCGGTGGAGCTCCAG
>JBQCEI010000980.1:0-3439 GCA_051960375.1 Aureliella sp.
GATCCGCGGCCAAGGCTTCCCCGATGCGAAGTCCGATCTGTTCGTCATCCCGCATCAGACCTCGCTCAACGCTACGTATACCACTTGCTCGAGTCTCAACACTGCGACGGCGACGCCGCTGACCAGCAAATGGGGTTATAGCTGGGTGATGGGCGAGAACTGCTGCACGCAGTACAACCACGTCGCCGGACCCAACACCATCTCATGCGGCGGCACCGGTTTTCCGGGCACCATGACCAACATGGCCATGCAAGTCTCAGCGGGCAGCCGGCATACCGGCGGCGTGCAAGGGATGCTCGGCGATGGTTCGGTGCGCTTCGTCACCAACAGCATCGACTTGAACGTCTGGCGAGCCATCGGAACTCGCTCCAGCGGTGAAGTCGCCGCGATCGGTGATTAACAGCCCGTTCAATGAATCAGCCGGCATGCGTTAGCGTCCCGTTCTTGCCGCAAACTGCGGGCTAAACCCAGCGGCGGATGATTGTTATCCGAGCTATACTGACTGCCAAATGGGACCACTGTGGGCTGGAGCCCTGCATCATGCGGACGATCGACGAATTGCGTACGTTGACACCGGAGAAAAAACTCGAAATCGTAACTCAACTTTGGGACGATCTGGCGGCTTCTGCTGCGCCTTTGGTACTGCCCCCGGACGAGCTCGCCGAGATGGAGCGCCGCCGCGAGGAACTTCGCAAGGACCCGTCACTGGCGATCGATTCGGAGGAGGTCTGGCGGCGCGTAAATGCCCGCTGAACGCTATCACCCACTCTTTGTCGAAGACCTAGCGAGCGCCTGTAAGTACTACGACGACATCAGTCCTGAACTTGGCCAGCGCTTCCGCAAACGGGTGCGTGATTCAATTGCCTCCATCCTTGAACGCCCAGAGTCGTACGGCCAGATCGGCGGCGTCTATCGCGGTGCTCTGCTTAACGGATTCCCATACGTTGTCGTGTATAGCACTGCCGACCCGTCGCTGACCATTTACGGTTTACGGCACGCGGCATCGGATCGCGGAAACTGGTTCTCTCGATCGTTGTTGCCCGACCAAAACGGCTAAAGCAGTCTCCTTCGAGCTGGGTCAATATGAGCGCTAAATGGACACGGACTTTTTCAATAGGTCATAAGCGGTGCTGACGAGTCGGCTCACTCACGGACGGATCGCGTGTATCGCCTGCATGCTGGCGCTGGTAGCGGTCATTGGCAGCGGCTGCCGCCGGAAGGTGGAAGACTACATCCCAGAGCCGCAGCTAGCCGAATCTGCTGTCCGCCGCGCGCTGTCGGCCTGGCAGGCCGGCGAGCCGGCCGGACCGATTGAGGACGCCCAGCCGGCGATCTTTGTCACCGATACCAATCGCAATCCCAAGCAGCGCTTGCAGGGTTTCGAGATCCTGGGCGAAACGCCCGGACGCTCGGGTCGCACCTATGTCGTCGAACTGGCGCTCGCTGCCCCAGCAGAGAAAGTCCCAGTCGAGAGAGTCCCAGTCGAGAGAGTCCCAGTCGAGAAAGTCAAAGCCGAGTACATCGTCGTCGGCATCGATCCCTTGTGGGTCTTTCGCCGCGAAGACTACGAACTGCTGATGCACTGGGATCACTACATGCCTGAAGAGACCGGTGAAACGCAAACCGGCGATAAGTAATCCCCCGCTTTCTCTCCGCGCTCTCCGTGCCTCCGCGGTAAAAACAAACAACGGACCCGCCCATGCAACAAGATCAGGAGACGCGCAGCGGTCGGAGCATCGCTTTCGAAGCATTGCGCGTGCGGCTGCGCTTTCTCTTAGCGATTGCCGTGCTGGCTGCTCTGGCAGCGCTGTGGCCATGGCTGACCAACGTATCCGAGCGAGCTATTGCCTGGCTGTCGACGCAAACGGGTGAAACGTCGGTCGCAGCGGACACCGAATACTTCTGCCCGATGGACCCGGGAGTGGTCTCTGCCTGGCCGGCCATCTGTCCGATTTGCAAGATGGATCTCATCACTCGCAAGAAGACCGACGCTGAGATTCTCCCCAGCGGCGTCGTCTCGCGCATGCAACTGTCTCCTTATCGCATCTCTTTGTCGGGCGTGCGCACCGTCGCGGTCGAGGCCGTCGCGAGCGAGGATGACGCAGCAGCGGCGGAGCTTCGCGTGCCCGTTTCCTCGGTCGTTCGCCGCGGCGCTGAGACGCTCGTGTATGTCGAGTCGATGCCGGGGATGCTCGACGGCGTGCTGGTAGAACTCGGCCAGCGCGATGGCGACACTTACCGCGTCCGCAAGGGGCTCCGCGAGGGCCAGCGCGTGGTCGCGCTCGGCACGCTGCTGGTCGACGCCGAAAGCCGACTCAATCCGAACCTCTCGACGCAGTACTTCGGCGCGAGCTTGCAAACCGCAGCCGCAACCGAATCCGCGCCGCCTATTCGTTTGGCCGCCAAGGCCGCTCCTGCGAAAGTCGGGCTCGATCCCGCTGACCAGAAACTGGTCGATCGCCAGCGCTACTGTCCGGTGACCGAAGCCGAACTAGGTTCGATGGGAACTCCGATCTTCGTCGACGTCGAGGGGCGCAAGATCGCCATCTGCTGCGCGGGCTGCCGCGAGCCGTTGCTGGCCGAGCCGAAGAAGTATCTCAGCTGGCTGGATGAAAAGCTGGCCAGTGAAAAACCGCCAGCGGACGAACAACCATCTCCCGGCAAGAAGCACTCCGCTAGGGAACATCACCCGGCCAGCGAAGAACCTGCCGGCGAGCACCCGCCCAGCGAACAGCCGCCCAGCGAACAGCCGCCCAGTCCGCAGCCCGCGAAGTAGCGCACGCTTATGTTCATGCGGTTTCTACTGGCGATGATCCGAGCGCGGCGAGCGGTGCTCGTGCTGGCCGGCTTGTGGGCCCTAGGCGGGTTGTGGGTCGCCCTGCGCACGCCGATCGATGCCCTGCCCGATCTGTCGGAGAATCAAGTTCTGGTCTACACGCCCTGGCCAGGACATCATCCGCCAGAGATTCAAGCAGCCATCACGCGACCTCTGTCCGAGTCGCTGCAAGGGATACCGGGCGTCGTGACGGCGCGAGGTTCGAGCGATGTAGGATTATCGCTGCTGCATCTGATCTTTGACGACTCCGTCCGTTTCCACGAAGCCCGCCGCCGCGTCGACCAGCGATTGCGCGAGCTTCGCGTTGAGCTGCCGCGCGGCGTCGCCCCGCAGCTGGCTCCCGAGGGCATCCCGACCGGGCAAATCGTCTGGTACACGCTCAGCGGCCGGGAGACCGATTTGCTCGAGCTGCGGCGCTGGCAAGGCGAAGTAGTCGCCCCGCAGCTGCAGAAGCTGCCCGGTGTTGCCGAGGTCGCCACCGTCGGCGGCTTTCAAGGCGAGCTCTGCGTGACAGCCGATACGTCCGCACTGGCTCGCGCTGGTGTTTCCATCGCCGATCTTGAGCTGCAGCTGCGAAACTGGTCACCCAGAAGTTCCAACGCC
>JBQCEI010000981.1:0-3546 GCA_051960375.1 Aureliella sp.
CGGTTGCCAGAACGTTTCGGGAAGAGTCGTATATTTTGCCGATGGGCTAGGCGGATAGAGCGATAGGGCCGATCCCGCCATCAGAACTTTGCCTTGCGCCCTGTGCCAGCCCGCTTTCGCGACCAAGCCTGGCGGGTCGGGCGTTTCTGCTCCCCAGGGATCGGTGAGCCACTCCTCGGCATCGACCACGCATGAAGGCCGCAGGTTGTGCAGGCCCGTGGAATCGACGTACCAGCTGGCGGTGAAGACCTGCTTGCGGAAGGCATTGATCGCCGTGACCAGGCGGACGGGCTTACGGTTTCCTTTGTCGAACCCACGAAATGGCCACCAGCAATGCTGCGCTACCGCCGCTAGCGTATCGACCGGCACGACCGGTTTGTCGCAGGCCATCGCGAGCATCTTGGCGGTCGCCAGCCCGACTCGCAGGCCCGTAAACGAGCCGGGCCCCGCCGTCACGCTCAGGCTTTCCAGATCGCCGACTGCTAGGCCTGCGTCGCGGAGGATGCTTTCAATCGCGGGAGCCAGCGAACAGACACTGCCGCGGTCCTCGGGCAGGATAATCTGCGAGTGAAGTGCGGGTTCTGCGGCCTCGGAGACGATTTCCAGCAGGGCTACGCTGCCGCCGGCGGAAGAGGATTCGAGGGCCAGGTGCCAAAGAGAGGACATTTATGTCGGGTGCAAGGTTTGTAAGGGGAGGAACTGGAAAGGGCGGCCGGCGCGGGGTGGCTGGGCGCAGTTTTCAGCAGGTTGCGTCGATGAAAAAGCTAAATCTACAATGATTCGCCCTCTGGGTAGACAGAGAAAGGTGGCCCGGAACACCATTCGCCTGAATTAGCGGCCAGTGGTTCGAAACCGGCGCCCACAACCCGAAATAGTTACCGGCAGTCGAAATAGTCGTCGACAGCACAGTACGACGATCCCGTGTGCGTCCGCTTTTTTGAAACGGACGCTAGAATACCAATTCTCAAGCAAACCGCTCACCAGCAGAAGAATAAGAGACCCACTGTGCGCCAGGCGTTGATCAGCGACATCCATAGCAACCTTGAAGCACTTTCGACGGTGTTGGCTGATATCGGACGCCAGAAGATCGATCGCATCGTGTGCCTGGGCGACATTGTCGGTTACGGCCCGAATCCCTGCGAGTGCCTGGACCTGGTCATTCAAAAGGCTGACTTGACGATCCTGGGCAACCACGACCAGGCAGCTCTGTTCGATCCCGAAGGCTTCAATCCGGTGGCTCTCAAGGCGATCTACTGGACGCGCGACGTGCTGGACCGAGCTCCTGGGCGAGCCAGCGTCGTCAATCGCCGCTGGGATTTTCTGAGCGAGCTGCCCAAGAAGAAGACCGATGGCGACCTTCTGTTCGTGCACGGTTCGCCACGCGATCCGACCAACGAGTACGTCTTTCCCGAGACGATCTACGATCAGAACCGCATGAAAGGCCTGTTCGATCAGATCAAGCGCTTGAGCTTCCAAGGCCATACGCACATGCCGGGCGTCTTCACCACCGACGGTGAATTCATCGCGCCCGAAGAATGTGATTACAAGTTCAAGCTGGGCGATGAAAAGCTGATGATCAACGTCGGCTCGGTCGGCCAGCCTCGCGACGAAGATCCGCGAGCGTGCTATGTCATTCTGGACGATCGCAAGCAGGAAATCGAATTCCGCCGGCTGGAATACGATCTCGAGACGACGATCCGCAAGATCTACGCGATCGACGACCTCGACAACATGCTCGGCGACCGCCTCCGCGGCGGGCGCTAGAGAGCTGGCGGCGAGCTCTTCTAGCGCCCGATCCCTCGCTTACGCGCCGCGCTACAATTCACTACACTGAAGGCTGACTATAGGACCGATTCGCATGAGCCACGAAGCAGGACACCATCGTTGCGTCGAGCCATCCTCAGTGATATTCACGGCAATTACGCTGCTCTGAAAGCAGTTCTGGACGACGTGGCCCAGCAGGGATGCGACCAGATCATCTGCCTGGGAGATATCGTCGGCTACGGCCCCGAGCCGCAGCGCTGCGTCGACGAAGTGGCTAAGTTCGACGCCTCGATTCTCGGCAACCACGATCTGGCCGCCCTGTTCGATCCCGAGGGTTTCAGCAGCGCTGCCGAGCAAGCCATCCTCTGGACTCGCAACCAGCTCGAGTCGGGCGATACGCCCGAGAACTGCCGGCGGCGGCTGGAGTTTCTCGCTCGTCTGCCGCGCGTCCGCCGCGAAGGGCCGGCTCTGTTCGTGCACGGTTCGGTCCGCAATCCGATCAACGAGTACGTGTTTCCGGAAGACGTCTACAACCGACGCAAGATGGAAAAACTCTTCTCGATGATCCAGCGCGTCTGCTTCCAGGGACACACGCACGTTCCGGGCGTGTTCACCGCCGAGATGAAGTTCCATCGCCCCTGCGATATCGACCACAAGTACCAACTGTCGACCGAAAAGGTGATGATTAATGTCGGTTCGGTCGGTCAGCCTCGCGACGGCGATTGGCGGAGCTGCTACGTCATCTTCGACGAACCTTGGATTTATTTCCGGCGCATTGAATACGACGTAGCCGATACTGTACAGAAGATCTACGACATCCCCGACCTCGAGCGGTTCTTGGGGGACCGTTTGCAGGAAGGAAAGTGAGTCGGGCTAGCGTTCTTTGCTAGCCTTCGGCATCGTTGCCCGATGGGCACGCGTGATGCACAATACAGTAACGGTCTGGTGAATTAATCAGCCGGCACGCGGTGGCGGCCGGTTTCCGGTTGCAACCGCGGGCTAGCGCCCGGCGGCTAATTAGCGTGGATGAGAACTCGTGACGCAGACAATCACTTTGCGCGTTGTGACTGGCGCCGATCGGGGCCGCGTTTATGCCGAGTTGCGTCCGCCGATCACGATCGGTCGCGAAGAGGGGAACGCCGTCCAAGTCAACGACGAACGGGTCAGCCGCTTTCATGTCAAGATCCAGGAAGACGACGGCCGGTTGGTGGTGACCGACTTGGATAGCACCAATGGCACGCGCGTTAACGGCCATCCCTGCAATCTGAAGATCCTGCGTTACGGCGATACCATTTCGATTGGCCGGACGGTCTTGATCGTCGGCACGCGCGAACAAGTCGCCGAATGGTTTAACGACGCGCCGACCCGTTCGCTCAGCCAACGCTCCTCGGGTCGCATGCCGCTGGGCGATGAGGCGGACGATATCGAATTCAGCACCGACGTCGATCGCGCTCGCAGCGTCCAGGGGCATCAGCGCACCGAGCCCTGCCTGCCCAAAGGCATGTCACCCGGACAAGCTGCCGAGCTGCGCGAGTTGCTGGATCATCTGCACGAGGGGCTGCGCGTCGTCTTTGACAGCGCTTCGGTCGACGAGCAGGAAGGCAAAGTGGTGATGGACTTCCGCTGCTGGCACAGCCTGCTCCGCACGCAAGCCGAGCTTGCCCAGCTCATCCGCGCGATCGAAGATCCGCAAAGCGTCGTGCCGCCCGACCACGACACCAACGACGTCCCGCCCCCCTCAGGCCCGTCGCCGCGGTTGTAGACCGCTTTTTCTCTCTCTCC
>JBQCEI010000982.1:0-5570 GCA_051960375.1 Aureliella sp.
GGACTATCAATGGCGAGCACTCAAGGCCAATGCGCATCCGGGCCGGCGCGGCACAGTTGATTACAGCCCAATGCCGCTCTCTGAAGCGGAGCAACTTGCACTTGAGCAGCAATGCAATCTCGCCAGACAGGTCTTGGGCGACATTCCGATCCAGCAGATGGAAGCACTGCTGCAATCGGCCGCTCGTTCGCAAAGCCACAGGCGGGGCGATGCGGGCTTCTACACGGCTCAGCTGAATTTCATTCACGGCTACCCGGCACCTGCCTACGTCTATCCCTATCTGGCGACGCACTGGCCACTCAAGTTGACCTGGTACTGGGCGCTGGCGACAAGCGCGTTGTCGCGCCGCGTCGAAAGCGGCTCTTCGGTCGATGAGCGCTACGACCAGTATTTGCTGCCGCTGCTGGAGAGCGATCGCAGTATTGAGCCGATGGCAGCCCGAGCCCTGTGGATCGCGACCACCAGCAAAGACCCAAGTGCCAAAGCGATGGCGACCGAAGTCTGGATCGCAGTGATTGCCGATGACCGATGCGACGCCAGCCTGATAGTAGGCGCTTGGCTCGACGTGCTGGCAGGTGGCTGGATGAAGATGAATCGCATCGGCGAAGTGTTGGCGCAGGTCGCTGCAGTCTCATCGCAGCATGCGCTCGTCGTCGCCCGCTTGCTCGAGCAGTTTTTGTCCGCATGCGAAGCGCTGCCATCGGACGTCGCCAAACTGCTGGAGGTTCTCGACGAATGCAACGAGCACTTGGGGCGCAGCGTCTCAGAGTCCGCCGCCGCGGCGCTGCAAACGATCCGAAGCGGCAAGGCCAAGACGCTGGCCAAATCATTGCTTGAGCGCAAGCACCAAGTCACTCGTCAGCGCGAAGAAGCCATCGCTGCCGGGCTGAACAGCCGACTGAATCGCGCCGAGCGCAACTCGCCCCGGGCATGCAAGACTGTCGGGAACCGGATGGAATCCAACGCGTAAGTGCGGGACGAACCTGTCACAGAGTTCGACTGACTGTCGTTTGTCTGCCAAGGCATAGCACATCTCCGCTTCAGCCCCTCACCCCCCGGCCACCTCTCCCCGAAGCGGGGCGAGGGGGAGTGAAGGAAAGGGCTGCGCACGCCTCGTATAACTCTTCTCTCCCCTCGCCCCGCTTCGGGGAGAGGGGCCGGGGGTGAGGGGCTCTTCATCAGCGGACGCCGGTAGCGACGCGTAGCACTGTTCACTTCAGCGGCTTGCCTGCTACCGGCTTCCCGTCGGTCGTGAGGACTTGGATCTCGTGAGCGCGATAGGGCCCCGCGTATTGCCAGACGATCTTCTTTTCAGGGCTGACTTCGAAGACCTTGATGCCTTGGGTCGCGCCGTAGCTGGCGATGACCGTGTTGCCGTTGGGCAAGCGCTGAGCGCCGCAGGGATCGACCAGCGGGCGGCCGGCGAGGTCGTCGTTGGTGATGCTCCAGACGATCTTGCCCTGCGCATCCCACTCGACGACTTTATTGCCGTGGGTCAGTGTGGTCAACGTGTTGCCATTGGCCAATCGAATCGCCGTGAAAGGCCAGTTCTCGGCGGCCCGTCCGCCGAGCTCTTTGCGATCGGTGCGGAGTTCGGCGACTACGCGGCCATCGGGCGCGTATTCCTTGACTTTAAATGCCAAGAGATGCGGCACCAGGTAGTTGCCGCTGGGAAGCTTGCGAGCCATGCGGGTTTGCATGTGCGCGTTGTCGGTCTCGGGCTGCAGCGGAACCTCGACGGCGATCTTGCCGTCGGGCGCGACTTCGAGCAATCGCGGTTTGCTGCCCAGCTCGGTGATCAGCGTGTTGCCGTTTTCAAGCCGCTCGACCGTGCCGATCTCCTTGTTCTCCGCCGACCGCGCATAACGAAAGACCGTCTGCTTGTCGCGCGTCAGTTCGACGACTTCGTCCGACCAGGCGATCAGCGCGTTGCCGCTCGGCAAGATAAACCCGTCGCGAGCTGCCGGCTTGCCGCTGTCCCATTCGGGCTGGCCTTCTTCATCCAGGATGCCGGTGAATGTCGGACCGGCAATGAACAGCCGGTGCTTGGGGTCAGCGGCGTTCGCAGCAACCGCGCCGAGCCATACTTGCACACACACCGCTACACACGCAGCCAACCTCGAACAGGTCCACAGCATGACTTGTCTCCTGATATGAAAAAAAGAAACCCGCCTCGAGCCCCGCGTCCTCTGCTCTTCTCTCCGCGTCTCTGCGTTGAAAAAAACAGATTAGGGTCGCACGCAAACGCGACGATCGACGACGCTGACTCGTCCAGCGGCGATGGCCGCGATCGTCTCGGGATAGAGACCGCATTCTAATTCGAAGACGCGAGCCTGCAGCGATTCGGCGGTGTCGTCGGGCAGCACTTGGCAAGCTCGCTGGGCGATGATCGGGCCGTGATCGAACTGGTTGTCGACGAAGTGCACCGTGCAGCCCGATAGCTTGACGCCGTAATCGAGCGCCGCTTGATGCACGCGCAGGCCGTAGAAGCCGTGGCCGCAGAAAGCGGGAATCAGCGACGGATGAATGTTGATGACGCGATTGATGAAGTCGTCGGGAATCAGCAGATGTTCCAGGTAGCCTCCCATCACCACTAGCTCGACGCCCCGCGCGCGGCACAGCTGGAAGATCGCTTCGCTGTGCGCCTCGGGCGACGGCGATTTGCGCCGCGAGATCACCTGCGATTCGATGTTCGCATCGCGCGCGTACTCGAGTCCGCCGGCCGAAGCGCGGCTGCTGATGACCAGCCGGAAATCGACCGGCAAGCCGCTCTCGCGCTGGAGCACCAGCAGGTTGCGCAGCGTCGTCCCGCCACCCGAGATGAGCACGGCGATCGGTAGATTCGGCATGTGGGCCTGCATGAGACTAGTTCCCGGTTTTTTACCGCGGAGGACGCGGAGGACGCGGAGGAGAGTCTCTGCGCTCTCCGCGCCTCCGCGGTAAAACTCTTACACGTTGAGCTCGGTGGGAGGGAGGGCCTCGGTGTAGCGGCTGCGGATGGGTTCGACGACTTCGGCGAGGAACTCGTCGACCTGCTGCGGAGCGCGGCCGACGTAGGCGGCGGGATCGAGCAGCTTGCCCAGTTCGATGCCCGCGAAGTGCGGATCGTCGCTCAGCCGCTCGATCAAATCGTTGCTGGCCCCTTCGAGCTTGACGCGCCGGCCGGCAGCGACGCTGTGCGAGCGGATCAGTTCGTGGATCTCTTGCCGGTCCGCCCCCTTGGCGACAGCGGCCATCATGATGTTCTCCGAAGCCATGAACGGCAGCTCTTCGCGGAGGTTCTTGGCGACGGTCGGCTCGTACACTTCCATGCCGCGGGCAACGTTGTGCATCAGGATCAAGCAGGCATCGATTCCGAGAAAACTTTGGGGCAAGACGAGCCGGCGGTTGGCGCTGTCGTCGAGCGTGCGCTCGAGCCACTGTACGGCGGCCGTGGCGGCGGTCGAGCCTTGCAGGCTCATCACGAATCGCGCCAGCGCGCAGATGCGTTCGCTGCGCATCGGATTGCGCTTGTAAGGCATCGCCGACGAACCGATCTGTTCGGTCTCGAACGGCTCGTCGACTTCCTTGCGATGCGACAGCAGGCGGACGTCGGTCGCGATCTTGTGAACGCTCTGGCCGACCCCCGAGAGCGCGTCGACGACTTGGCTATCGACTTTGCGCGGGTACGTCTGGCCGGTCACTGCGTAGCTGCCGCTGAATCCCAAACGCTCAGCGACCATGCGCTCGAGCTGGCGGACCTTGGCGTGATCGCCTTGAAAGAGTTCGAGGAAGCTGGCCTGAGTGCCCGTTGTGCCTTTCACGCTGCGAGCCTTAAGCGTATCGAGGCGATGTTCGATTTCAGCCAGATCGAGCGCCAGGTCGTAGGCCCACAAGCAGGCTCGCTTGCCGATCGTCGTCGGCTGAGCGGCTTGCAAATGCGTAAAGCCGAGGCAGGGGAGGGCGCGGTACTTTTGGGCGAACTCGCCTAGCGCGATGATCGTCTGGCCGAGCCGCTGAGCGATCATCTTCAGCGCATCGCGCATCAACATCAGATCGGCATTGTCGGTGACAAAGCAGCTGGTCGCGCCCCAGTGAATGATCGCTCGCGCTTCGGGGGCTTGTTCTCCGTAGGCATGGATGTGGGCCATGACGTCGTGCCGCAGCCGGCGTTCATGCTGCGCCGCGACATCGAGGTTGGGCTGGTCGACGAACGCCTTCAGCTGCGAGATTTGCGAATCGGCGATCGGCAATCCGAGTTCTTTCTCGCACTCGGCCAGCACCACCCAGAGTTTGCGCCACAGCCGCGTTCGGTTGTGTGTGCTCCACAGGCTGGACATCTCCTTGGAGGCGTAGCGGGTGATGAGCGGATTTTCGTATACGTGACTGTCGGCCATAGAATTTCCAGCTGTCGACTGAGGTAGTGAGTCCAGCGCAGGCGTCGCGCTCCGCGCCTCAGGGAGCGTCTCCGCCGCAAAAGATCTGTCCCGAGCGTCCCATGGACGCGGCGACTGAAGGTACAATCAGCTCCAGCGGTCGGTGGGGGCGGCTCGGGGTGAAACGCGATTGTCACACAGGCGTAAAATGCCACAAGGGGCGACGCCTGATTGATCCGAGCCCTGGCGATGGCTTTTCAGCGTGCTAGCGCTTCCCGCGTTGACAACTTCCCCTGGGACCGTTACCTTCCCCCTCAGGGGTAAGCATGGAACGAGAGACCCGTAAACCGAAGCTTCAGAATTCGCCCGATGCAAGACTCTTCCACGCCGGCTAGTCCAACCCACTACGATAAAGTTTTGCTCTGCCAGCAGCGCATTGGCTATGAATTTCGCGACGCCAATCTGGCCGTTGCGGCTCTTACTCATGCTTCCGGAGCGTCGAGTCGTCTTCAGTCCAACGAACGGCTCGAATTTCTCGGCGATGCCATCCTCGGTTTTACGATCTGCGAGTGGCTCTACGCGCAGCATCCGGAATACTTGGAAGGGGAGCTGACGCAGGTCAAGTCGGCGGTGGTCAGCCGCCGCTGCTGTGCGAAGGTCAGCCGCCGATTGGGGCTGGAAGAGTGCCTGATCCTGGGCAAGGGGATGCAGTCGGCCACCGGCGTTCCCAAGAGCCTGCTCTCGGACGTATTTGAGTCGCTGGTGGCGGCCATCTATCTCGATGGCGGTCTCGAGCCCGCTCGCAACTTCGTCCTCCAATCGATGGACGAAGACCTGCGCCAGGCAGTGCAGGGACATTCGATCGGCAACTACAAGTCGGCGCTACAGCACCTCGCCCAGCGGCAACACGGAATCGCTCCGGGCTACCAGCTAGTCAGCGAAAAGGGGCCCGACCATTCGAAGGCCTTCCAGATCGTCGCTGTCCTCGGAAAAACCCGCTTTACGCCAGCTTGGGGCCGCAACAAGAAGGATGCCGAGCAGCGAGCTGCCGGCAATGCGCTGGCCGAGCTGCAGGGGCTCGAGCCGCCGTACGCTGCGCTCGATCCGTAGGGCTCGAGCCGTAGGGCTCAAATCAGCCGGCACGCGGTAGCGTCCGGTTCCGCGGCGAAAACCGGGGGCAACCGCCCGCCGGCTTATTCGAAAACTATCTGTGGC
>JBQCEI010000983.1:0-3130 GCA_051960375.1 Aureliella sp.
GAGGTGGCTGACGCTGGGGGTGGCCGCATGAGCCGCATCGATGCGGTGCGTCTGCGCAGCGGCGGGCGCATCCGAGCCAGCCGACAGCCCCTCTGCGGCGCTTACCGCATCGGGATTCCACATTTGCGCCCCTTCGGGCAGAGCCGGACGTTCGAGCGCGGTGGGCGGTGCCCAGCCCGGGGCCGCCCCTGCAGCTGCCTGCGCGTTCCACGCACCGGCCGCTGCAGTGGAATCGTGACCAGCGGTTCCTGCTGCTCCGCCGAGCGACGGAGTGGCGCCCAGCGGCACGCCGAGGCCGGTCGCAGGAAAGGGACGAAACTCGGGGACCGAATTGGGAAACGGCAAACGCGCCGTGCCGGCGCCCGATGCATCGGGCGATGCGCCGCCAGGTGATGCCGCTGCGGCACCTCCTCCGCTCAGTCCGGCTGACAAGCGATCGGCGTATGCTTCCCAGCGCGCATCGTCGCGGCTGGGAGGCGGCGCATAGCTGGCGTCGGAGCTGGAGCCACTCGCCGCGCTGCCCGGTATGTCCGAGGCGCGGACGCGGGCGGTCAAGTCGGTCGAGAGGAAGCGATGCCGGAGCGTCTGCAAGAGCTGCGAGTAGATCTTGCCTCCCTCCTGAAAACGCACCTCCAACTTGGTCGGATGCACGTTGACGTCGACCAGCTGCGCCGGCATTTCCAGACGCAGGAAACACACCGGAAACCGACCGACCATCAGCAGGCCGCGGTACGCTTCGCTGAGGGCATGCTGCAGCGAGCGATCGCGAATGTGCCGACCGTTGAGGAATAAGTACTGCATGCGGTTGTTGCTGCGGCTGACCGCCGGATCGGTCACAAAGCCGCTCAGGCGAATCGCCTCGTGCTCGCTCTCGACCGAGATCAAAGAATCGGAGATTTCGCTGCCGAAGAATTTGCCGATGCGTTCGATCAAGTTATGCGTGGCTGGCAGATCGAACAGTTGCCGCGAGCCGCTGTGCATCGTCATGTGCACGTGCGGATAAGCCAGCGCGATGCGGGTGAAGGCTTCGACGACGTGGCTGGTTTCGGTTTGCGGCGAGCGCAGGAACTTGCGACGGACCGGCGTATTGAAGAACAAGTGGCGGACTTCCATGACCGTTCCGACCGCCATGCCGACCGGCACGATCGGGTCGGACTGGCCGCCGCGCACCTGCAGCTCCGCTCCGGCTTCTTCGGTCGGCACGCGGCTGCGGAGCGTCAAGTGGCTCACCTCGGCGATCGAGGCCAGCGCTTCGCCGCGAAAGCCGAGCGAGTGCACGTCGAACAGATCGTCGGCCGTCTGCAGCTTGCTGGTCGCATGGCTGGCGATGGCCAGTGGCAATTCATCAGCGGCGATGCCGCATCCGTTATCGCTGATGCGGATCATCTCCAGGCCGCCGCTTTCGATCATCAGTTCGATGCGGGTCGCTCCGGCATCGATGCTGTTCTCCAGCAGTTCCTTGACGACGCTGGCCGGGCGCTCGATGACTTCACCGGCGGCGATCTTGTTGATGATGCTGGGCGACAGTTGACGAATCGTAGGCATTACTCATCCTCATGCGCAGAAGCCGGCTCGGCCGTAGGGTCGTCGGCCGCTTGTTCATCGGTAGCCTGATCTTCGTGCCGATATTTGTCTAGTTTGCGGTACAGCGTGCGGGCGCCGATCTGCAGGATCTTCGCCGCCTCCTCGCGGTTGCCGCCGGTCAGCTTGAGCGTTTCTTCGATCGCCCAGCGCTCGATCGTCTCCATCGTCTGACCGACCAGGTGCAATTCGCCGCCGCCAGCTTGAACGACCGACGGCGGTGCCGCCGCTTCAGCCGCTTGCGGACGAGCGGTCAATTGCGGATCGCCCTCTTCCATCAACTCCGGCGGCAAATCATCCAGGTCGAGCACACGGTCGGTGTCGAGCACGACCATCGTTTCGACAAAGTTGCGAAGCTGCCGAATGTTGCCGGGCCAGGCGTAGTTGTAAAACCGCTTGGTCACCAGCGGCGCAAAGCTGCACAGGGGCTTGCCGTGCCGCCGGATGAAGATCTTTTTGAAGTGATCCATCAGCGGCACGATATCGTCGCGGCGCTCGCGCAGCGGAGGCAGGTGAATCGTCACCACTTTCAATCGGTAAAACAAATCGTTGCGGAACAGCCCCTGCTCGACCAGTTGCTCCAGCGGGCGTTTGGTCGCGCTGAGCAGCCGCACGTTGACCTTGATCGATTTATTATCGCCGACGCGGGTGATCTTGTTTTCCTCCAGCACGCGCAGCAACTTGATCTGCGTGCTCATCGGCATGTCGCCGACTTCGTCGAGAAACAAAGTGCCGCCGTTGGCATATTCAAAAGCACCCACGCGATCGCTAACGGCGTCGGTGTACGCACCTTTGACGTGGCCGAACAGTTCGCTCTCGACCAGGTTCTCCGATACGGCCCGCGTGTTGAGGGCCTTCATGCGTTTGTTCTTGCGGGGACTGTTCTGATGAATGGCCTGGGCGATCAGTTCCTTGCCGGTGCCGCTTTCGCCAGTGATGAGCACCGTGGCATCGGTCGGGGCGATGCGTTTGACGCGCTCGATCACGTCGTGCATTCGCTCGCTGGCGAAGATGATCCCTTCGAAGCCGAATTTTTCGTCCAGCCGCTGCCGCAGCTCCTGATTGGTCTGCTTGAGCAAAACCGCTTCGATCGCCTTAGCGGTGACGGCGCGCAAGCGGCCCGGCGTAATCGGCTTTTCGAGGAAGTTGAAAGCCCCGTGCTGCATCGCTTCGACCGCCTTGGGGACGGTGGCGTGGCCGGTCACCATCACCACCTCGCAGTCGGGCAGCGCCTGGCGAGCTTTCTGCAAGACCTGCATGCCGTCGATGTCGTTCATCACCAGATCGGTGATCACCGCGTCGAAGGTCCCTTGCTCGATCGCCCCGATCCCCTCCGGACCGCTGGTGGCCACGGTGCAGCGGTAGCCGACGCGCTCGAGGCTATCGGACATCGCTCGGGCATGCGCGCGGTCGTTGTCGACGATCAGAACCGCGAATTCCCGCGGATCAAAGGTCGTTTCACCTTCCGTCGTATAGGTGGAATCGGTCATAGGTTTGCATCCGAACGCGGAAAATGGCCGCAAACGAGGGAGCCAACTGAACAACCTCG
>JBQCEI010000984.1:0-4987 GCA_051960375.1 Aureliella sp.
CAAATGGCTCTTGCTGCAAAACGTTTCCTTCCTCGGCCACTTCGCCGACGCAGCCAAAGGACGCGGCAAGCTGGGCCAGGCTGAAATTGACAGCCTGCAGGCCGCTGAAGGCTCCGCCCCTTCGATCGACGAAGTCTTCGCGACGATGAGCAGCGATCGCAAGGGAGCCGCCTCCGCGATCTATCGCCTCGCCCAAGATCCGGCCAATGCTCACGAAATCGTTCGCGTCGCGCGGCATTTCATCTTCCTCAAAGGGGACGACGCGCACGACTACAAGTTCAGCTCGGCGGCGCTGGAGGATTTTGAAATGATCCATCCGCAGTGGCGTGCAAACTATCTAGCCGGCTGCAGCCACTTGTTCCGCGCCGCCGGCGATAAGTCCAACGCGCTGGCCGAGAGAGTGCTGAACGCATGAGGAAGGGGTCAGGAAGGCTTCAGGCTTCAGGCTTCAGGCGTCAGACACGAGCACGAGCACGAGCACTGGTACAAGTACAAGTACCTTTAGCCTTTAGCCTGGAGCCTTTAGCCTGAAGCCTGAAGCCTGAAGCCTCACTCGCCCCAGATCACAATGTCGCTCTCTTCCCCGCACTGCCAGATCTGGCGGGTTCGCACATCCATCGCCGTCAGCCGGCCGCCGAGGCCGCAGCCGGTATCGAGGCAGCGCAGAAAGCCGAAGTCGACGACGTGGCCGGCCAGGTTCGGCGTGTGGCCGACGATCGCCGTCTTGCCCGAGCAATGAGGTTGCGGCTTTCTCTCGCCGATGCTCAGCCAGCGCAGCTCCACGGCCGACTGCTGGTCCGGCGGCAACTCCGGCGCATAGTTGGCATGGGTGAAGAAGTAATCCTCGCATTCCCACCACTCTAGGGACGACTCGATCAGCCGCCAGTGGTCGGCGGGGATATCGCCCAGTTGCGCGTCGGCCGAATACGAGGCGAGCGTCGCGTCGCCTCCCATGGCTAGCCAGCGTGCCAGTGCCGAGCGGTCCTCCCTGGCCGCCAGCATCTCTTCTTCATGGTTCCCCAAAATCGGCACCAGCCGAGTCTCTGCTTGCAAAGCGATAAGAGTGTCGAGCACCTGCCGAGTCGCTGGCCCGCGATTGACGAAGTCCCCCAGGGCAACGAGCGTATCGGCCGGCGTCAGCTGCAGCGCGTCGAGCAGCGCCTCGAGCGGTCGGATACAGCCGTGGATGTCGCCGATAGCTAACAATCGTCCGCCCCCCGCGGATTGCGGTGGCGGAATGGAGTGGGAGGGTGGGTCGGGCTGGCTCACGCGGCGCTTTTTGCTTCTTTTGGGTGGGTCGGTGCGGGCGGTTTTCCCAGCTTATCAGAAGGCGGCTCCCGCCATGGAACTTTTGCCACCGCATGGGACTCCAAGGGCATTGTCGGCGCGTTCCTAACGATTCTAGCGGTCGAAGCGAGCGGAGAAGACTTGTCGCTGCAATAGGCAGGGCTGTGGCGGGGTCGGGTTGTAGTGGCAAACCTTGTTCCACTCGCCCGACCCACGGCAGTGCATAGCTTGCGTTTCGTTGCAAACGAGTCGACCCCAATTAGAATCCAACGGTACGTCTCTCATTTTGCCTATTTTCCCCAGATGACCAAAGGTGGCAGCCTTTCTGCTCCAGCGGGTCTCCGGGTTCGTTCGAACTATTCGGTTCGCTGTGCTTCCAGCGCTCCTGCGAGAGGTTTGATTCATGGCCATTGGCGGTTCCGGTAAAGTTGCTCATTCAAGCCGTAACACCTTAGTTCGCAAGCGGTTGCACAAACAGCTCGCCGCCCGGCGCATGCTTCTGGAAGCTCTCGAAGGGCGACAACTGATGGCCGTCGGCCCTCAGCTGCTCGGCGTGCAGCCCAATGAGGGCTCGCTGTTGGTGGACGGTCAGGTTCGGCATACCGCCCCGAACGAGCTGGTCTTCCGCTTCGACGATCGGGTTGGCATAGACCCCAACTCGCTGGGGGGCATTCGGGTCATTCGCAGCGGCGATGACGGGGCTTTCGAGCGTGCGAGCATGGCGACCGACCTCGGCTCGAGCGGCCAGGCTCTGGTCGAATTCTATTCCACGGAACCCGGCCAGGTCGGCAACGGAATTCAGATCCAGTTCAGCAGCGCCAACCGCAGCGACACGCGCCTGCCGATCGTCACCGTCAGCGGCCGCACGGTCAACGTGCAAGTCAACTCCAACCCGCTCTTGGAAACGCGCGTCGACGATCTGCTCCGCGTATTCGATCAGAACACTTCGTCGGCGGTGACCGATTTGGTGTACGCGCTGCGCCTCCGCGGTTCGTCGACGTTGCCGATCGGCCGCACGGTCAACACGACGACCCCGGTGGTCTTGGGCGGAGCCAACGCCGCCAAGGTGACGACCGATTTCGGGACCGGTGCCAATACGCAAGTCCGCTTGAACGCCAAAGACAGCGGCGCTGCTGGGGTCGGAATTCAGGTCAATGTGACCACGCGCGACATGGGAGGCCCCGGCGCACCCAACGTTAGCGTCAATGGCAAGGTCATCTCGGTTGAACTGAACAGCAACACTCGCTACGCATCGACCGTCGGCGATTTCGTCGCTGCGTTGAACGGCAATGCCGCCTCGAGCGCCCTAGTCGAAGCCACGCTGGTCAGCGGCGTCGCGGCAACGCGGCTGGGAACTTTGCCAGTGACGTATTCGCCGCTGGTATTGGGCGGCGTGACCGACGTCGAGGTTGTGCCGGCTTATGTGGGCCTGGGCGATACGAGCCGCGAAGTCATCATGCGCTTCGGCCAGCAACTGCCAGATGACAAGTATCGCGTCGAGATTCTCGGACGCGGCACGCGAGCGCTGATGAACGTCAACGGTCAGCCGTTCAATGACGGAATCGACAAAGCGATCGATTTCGAGCTCGACTTGGGAGCCAAGATCGAATCGATCGTTCCGCAGCCGGTCGAACGCAACGCTCAAGGCAAACTGGTTCAAGCCCCCAATCGCATCGACGTCTATTTCAACAATGACGACCTGGTCGATCTCGGAAAGATTCGCACCGTCAACGGTTTGACGATCGATCAACTGCGAGCTCAGCGCCCGGTCCTGTTCCTGCAGAGCAGCGACGTGATCGTCGACCAGCAAGGGGCGACGGTTAGTCCCGACGTGCTCAGCTCGCAGTTCTATCAGCTGTATCATCTCAACGGCACTTTGAGCAACGTCGACGATACGCGGATCCTGCCGACGGCGATCCGTTACTATCCCGATGCCGACCGCGTGATGTTGACCTTCTCGCGAGCGCTCGATCAACTGGTCGATCCCGCCACCAACGCGCCGCTGAGCCGCGGCGAGTTGCGTCTGCGCATCGGCACGAACGAAGCCAAGCCGCTGCCGCCGGTCTCTTACACGCCGGTCGGCGACGCGGCTGATACGTTCACCGGAGCGGACAATCTTCAGAGCGTCTGGACGCCTGGACTCAGCGGTTCGCAATCGGTGCTGATCAATTCGGAGATCCGCAATACGACGCCGTTCGAGCTCGACTTCCCCGGCGGCAGCGACGAAATCGGCACCCGCTACAACCGCATGCAAGATCACTTGCGCCGCAATACCGATGGAACGCTGGTGACGGCCGACAGCGAAGATGGCACGGCGCTGGTGTTCTATAACTTCCAAACTCAGCTCGGCCGCGCCACCGGCACGACGCTGCTGAACTCGATCACCGAGCAGCAGAAGCAGCGCACCCGCGAAGTGCTGTCGCTGTATGAGCGTTACTTGGGCGTGCGTTTCGTCGAGACCGAGAATCTCGGTTTGACGATCGCCGTCGGCGACACGCGCGCCGTCTCGCCGTTCCCTGAGACTAGCGGCAGCACCTCGGGCGTCGTGACGCTCAATGCGCCGGGTGACGAATATCTCGAATCGGGCACGTTGGCCACTGGCCAGTTGGCGACGGTCCTCGATTCTCAGGACTTTGGCAACTCGACGGGCAACGAGTTCGGCGGCCCGTTCAGCCGAGCGGTGATGCAGGGCATCGGCAATCTGCTGGGGCTGGGCAACACCGACGACCTGGCCGGTTTCACCACGCAAGCGTTCTCGGCGGTGCTGGCACCCGGCATCGGAACCGAAATTGTTTTGCCGGGCGATGCCGAGATCGTTCACGGTCAGTATCTCTATCGTCCCGACAGCAAGGACATCGACCTTTACCAGTTCCGTTTGCCGGTGGGTGGTCGCCTGTCGATCGAAGCCTTCGCCGAGCGCATGAGCCAGGCGAGCTTGCTCGATACGCAGCTCCGTCTGTATCAGCAACAGCCTGACGGCAGCTGGACCGAGGTCGCCGCCAACGACGATTACTACAGCAGCGACTCATTCGTCGAGCTGGACCTGTCTGCGGGCAACTACATCGTCGGCGTCAGCGCCAGTGGCAACAACCAGTACGATCCGAACATCGCCGACACCGGTCTGGGCGGACGCTCGGAAGGAACATACCAGTTGCGGATGGACTTCCGTCCGCCGGCTGGCGCGGTGCTTCGCGATGCAACCGGCACGAGCCTCGACGGTGACGCCGACGGACAAGCGGGCGGCGTTGCTGACTTCTGGTTCCGGCCTTCCGGCGCCTCGAACACCAAGTATGTCGACAAGTCGGCCCCCAGCGGCGGCAACGGTACGATCGATGCCCCGTTCAACCGGATTCAAGATGCTTTGGCCAAGGCGACTGCGGGCGACGTGGTCCGCATCGTTGGCAACGGCGGCGCCGACGGCAAGCTTAATACGCCCGCCGACAACCTGGCTTACGAAATCGGCTTCAATGCTCTGGGGCAACCGCTGCCTGACGGTACGACGCTGGACGTGCCGAAGGATGTGAGCGTCTTCATCGATGCCGGAGCGATTCTGAAACTGCGTCGTTCGCGAGTCGGCGTGGGTAGCACCTCGGCGAGTGTCGATCGCAGCGGCGGCTCTCTGTTGGTGCTCGGCACGCCGGTTCTGGTCGACGCCAGCGGAGCGGTGCTCAAGGACGCCACCGGCGCCGCTTCCACGGGC
>JBQCEI010000985.1:0-2824 GCA_051960375.1 Aureliella sp.
AAGCCTGAAGCCTGAAGCCTGAAGCCTGACTTGCCCCCGATTGTAACATAACTGCACTTATATGAACGCTTCCATCGGAGCCCCCGGTTCTTCCCAACTCGGGCTGGGCGATGAACAGCTCTTGAGCCTCGCGCGCGTCGTCGATGCCTGGCAGCGAGCTCGCAGCCGCTTGCTGGCCGAGCGCACCGAGCAGGGGCACTGGATCGGCCAGTTGTCCACCTCCGCTCTGTCGACCGCCACGGCGATCAGCGCCCTGGCGCTGGCTCGCAAACATCGCACGCAGTCGTATGTGAAACGCAGCGACGAGATCGACGCGGCGATCGCCACGGCGTGCCGCTGGCTGTTGTCAGCTCAGAATGCCGACGGAGGTTTCGGCGATACGCCGCTGAGCCATTCGAACATCGCGACCAGTTTGCTGGTGCTGGCCGCTTGGCAGCTGGCCGACTTTCGAGAGGCCCATGCGGCAACCGCGCGAGCCTGGCAATACTGCGAGCGGGTCGGCAAGTGGGATGCGCTGCGGCGTCGCTATGGCAAGGACAAGACGTTCGTTGCGCCGATTCTGACCAACTGCGCTCTGGCTGGGATCGTCGCTTGGGATGATGTGCCGACGCTGCCGTTCGAAGCCGCCTGGCTGCCGCAGAGCTGGTACCGGCTGGCGCGGATGCCGGTGGTCAGCTACGCGATTCCTGCGCTCGTCGCGATCGGCCAAGCCAAGTTTCATCACCGCCCGCCGGCCGGTCCGCTACAAGCGGTACGCCGCGCCGCCATCCAGCCGACCTTGCGCGTGCTGGGTCGAATGCAGCCCAGCAGCGGCGGCTATCTTGAAGCGGTGCCGCTGACCAGCTTCGTCTTGATGTGCCTGGCCGACATCGGCCTGGGCGATCATCCGGTAGCGACGCGCGCGGTCGACTTTCTGCTCGCTTCGCGCTTGAGCGATGGCAGTCTGCCGATCGATACCAATCTTGCGACTTGGACGACCAGTCTGTCGATCTCGGCCCTCGAGTATGGCCGCAGCGCCGCGCCGACCGATCAGCTCGATGAACACGTCGCGCCGACGGCCATGCGGTGGCTACTCAGTTGTCAGCACTTATCGGAGCATCCCTTCACCGGCGCCAAGCCCGGCGGCTGGGGCTGGTCGAACCTCAGCGGCGCAGTGCCCGATGCCGACGACACGCCGGCGGCGCTGTTGGCGCTTGCTCGTTGGTCGGACGCGCATCGCGGCGAGTCACCGATCCTGGACACGCACATTGCCTCGGCCGCCGCGCAGGGGTTGCGCTGGCTTTTAGGATTGCAGAACCGCGACGGCGGCTGGCCCACCTTTTGTCGCGGCTGGGGCGCGTTGCCGTTTGATCGCAGCGGCTGCGATTTGACGGCGCATGCGCTGCGGGCTCTCGAAGCTTGGCGCCGGCGAGCCGATCGGTTGCCGAGCGAACAGTCTCGCGGCGTGCTGGCCAGGGGCGAGCAAGCAGCCGCGCGCGGCTTTCGCTACTTGGCTCGCACACAAAATGCCGACGGCAGTTGGTTTCCGCTGTGGTTCGGCAACCAGGATCGCGCCGATGAAGAGAATCCGGTTTACGGAACGGCGAAAGTCTTGCTCGCTTATGCCGATTACGGGCGACTGGACAATGCAGCCCAGCGCGGCATAGCTTACCTGATCGATCACCAGAACGCAGATGGCGGCTGGGGCGGTGGCATCAGCGTCCCGTACCGCGTGCGGGGAGCCGACCCTGCCGAGCATGGCAGCAGCGTCGAAGAAACGGGCTTTGCGCTCGAGGCGTTGCTGGCCCTCTGCAGCCTTCCCCATGGTAGCACAGCGGCTGCCCAAGCAACTATAATGCGAGGCCTACGCTGGATGGTCGCGGCCGTCGAGGACGATTGTTTGCTTACGAGCTGGCCCATCGGATTTTATTTCGCCAAGCTGTGGTACCACGAACGATTATATCCGATCATTGCGTCTACTTCCGCGCTCGGAGCCGCAGTAGAGCGAACTGAACTTTGGTTGGAGTCTCCTTGAAGGAGTTCATGTTGTCGTCAGTTTCATCCAGTTCCAATCCCGTCACGAGCGCCGCCAGCGATCAGATCCAACCGGCCGGCGAGCCGAAAAAGGGACGTCGCAAGACGAGCCACTTGAAGGTCGTGCCCGAGACGCTGGAACTCCGCGAGCACCTCAAGCAGCGCTGCGCCGAAGTCGCCGCGCGCTTGGATAAAAATCATCCGCTGACCAAAGATGAAATGGAATCGGTCGCCCGCCAGCTG
This sequence comes from Aureliella sp., assembly GCA_051960375.1. Classification (GTDB taxonomy): domain Bacteria; phylum Planctomycetota; class Planctomycetia; order Pirellulales; family Pirellulaceae; genus Aureliella. Next base: position 2,257 of record JBQCEI010000985.1, read on the forward strand.
CTCGAGCGCGAAGGCATGCCCGAAGGTTACCTCGGCTGGGCGATGGTCGTGCTCTCGAGCGAATTCTGGCGCGAGCAAATCGGCGCGATCCCGCCCGGCCGCCGACTCTTCTTGCTCCCTCACTGCCTGAAGCATGCCGAAGGTTGTCCAGCCGATTACGACGAATTCGGCATGAACTGCAAGAAGTGCGGCGCGTGCAGCATCGCCGACTTTCGCACCATGGCCGAGGACATGGGTTACAAGGTCCTGGTCGCCGAAGGTTCGCCAGTCGTTTTGAAGATCATCGTCAGCGGTTACGTCGATGCGATCGTCGGCGTGGCCTGCCTGAATGTGCTCGAGAAAGCCATCGACAAGATTCTGCTGGCCGGCATCCCGTGCATGGCGGTTCCACTGCTTTCGAGCGATTGCCGCAACACGAGCGTCGACGAGTCCTGGGTCACCGAGATGATCCTGAACAAGTCGGCCGAGCCGCAGGCGCAGACGCGCAGCTACGTGCACCTGCTGCGAGCGGCCAACGATCTGTTCCAGCCCGAACAGTTCGATCGCCTGGCCGTGCGCCAGCGCGGTA
>JBQCEI010000986.1:0-3937 GCA_051960375.1 Aureliella sp.
GCAACAGTACGGCGGTGTTGCGTTCGCGCTGGCCCGATGCGGACATTACCGGGCTCGACAACTCTTCGGACATGTTGGATGCCGCTCGCAAGGCGCATCCCGAAACGAAGTGGATGCTGGCCGACGCAGCCAAATGGTCGAGCAGTACGCCGATCGATTTGGTCTTCTCCAACGCCGCGCTTCAGTGGGTCTCGGACCATCGCACACTGATGCCCCACTTGCTTCTGCAAGTCGCCGCTGACGGCGCGCTGGCTTTCCAAATTCCCAGCGCGGCGTTCGCTGCGGTGCGCATGCACATTCACGAGCTATCAAAGGAGCCCGCTTGGAAGCAGCGCATGACTCGAGCTCGAGCCGCGCTGACGATGGAAGAGCCGGGCTTCTACTACGATTGCCTCGTGCCGCATGCATCAAGGCTCGATATCTGGGAAACCGAGTATCACCACATCATGCCTAGCCCCAAAGCGATCATCGACTGGATGTCCAGCACGGGCCTGCGGCCGTTCATGGCTGCTCTCGACGACCACGCCGAGCGGCAACGGTTCTTGCACAGTTTGCAGGAACGCGTCGATGCTTCTTACGCGCCGCAGAGCGACGGCAAGGTGCTGTTTCCGTTTCGCAGGTTGTTCGTCATCGCTTATCGGTAAGCGCCGTTCCTCTTGTAACCCGACGCGTAAGCGAGGGACGAACCCGCCGTAAAGGCAAATCGGTCCGCATTTAATACGATGAGCTTCGACGCATTTACCACATGTGGCTTTAAGTCCCGCTAGGGACGGCAGCCACATGCCGGCGGCGCGAGCCGCCGGCAGAGCAATTCCTTAAGTGATCGCCTAGTCCCGAAGGGACGACAGCCATTCTGCCGATGCATCGTTCACGAGTGCTTGCTGTCGTCCCTTCGGGACTTGCAACAGCCGCCTTGATCGGTCGCCGTATAAAGAAGCAAGGACCACCGAAGGTTGGTGGCGGGTTCGTCCCTCGCTTACGCGTCGGGTTACATGCATACGCAGGATGCTGGCTGGGCTGCTTGCTTGGTTGCATTGGCACTTGCCAGAGATTACCCTCCTGGCAGTTCTGGGAACGGACAATCGGCTCTTTGCTGGGCTGATCCTGCCTGCCCTTCCCCTTTCGTCCCTGCTTCTTGCTTCTAGTGGAAACGGTGTCTCATGAGACTAGCTGTGTTGGCCTCGATGGCCGTCTTGAGTTTCAGTGTCGTCGCGCATGCTCAAGCTCCGAGCGCTACGGCGACTAAGCCGGCCCCGCAAGCCCCCGATGTGGCCGCTCCCAAGCTCGGACCCGATGGTAATGTGAATGAAGGCTTTGCCAAGTCGCACGAAAACTTTGTGAAGACCGCCAAAGAAGGTACGGCTCAGCTCGTGTTCATCGGCGACTCGATCACCGCCGGTTGGGCGCGGCAGAAGGACATCTGGGACAAGGCCTTCGGCCAATACAAGCCGGCCAACTTCGGCATCGGCGGCGACCGCACGCAGCACGTTCTGTGGCGCATCACCAACGGTGAACTCGATGGCATCGAACCCAAGGCCGTCGTGCTGATGATCGGCACGAACAACGTCAGCAGTGATTCGGCCGAAGGAATCGCCCGCGGCATCACTCGCATCGTCGAAACGATTCGCAACAAGCAGCCGCAAGCCAAGATCCTGTTGCTGGCCGTCTTCCCTCGCGGTGAAAAAGCCGAGAACAATCCGGCTCGCGACAAGATCAAGCAGATCAACGAACAGATCGCCAAGCTCGACGATGGCAAGAACATTTTCTACCTCGACATCGGCGACAAGTTCCTCGAGAAGGACGGCAGCATCTCGAAAGAGATCATGCCCGACTACCTGCACCTGTCGGCCGAAGGCTACCAGCGCTGGGCCGATGCCATCTCGCCCAAGCTGGCTGAGCTGATGAAATAATCATCGAAGGCATTTTTACCGCGGAGCGTGTGGCACTGGCTCTGCCAGTGTCTTCTTTTTCGAAGTACCAAGGGTCGAAGCACGTCTCAAGCGTCCCAATGGCCTCTCCCCCGACTCCTCGGCATTAGAAATCTTTGTGATCTCTCGCGCCACATACTTCGAATTGGAGACACTGGCATAGCCAGTGCCACACAGCGCGGAGAGGAAAACCCTCCACGATTCTCCGCGCCTCCGCGGTAAACATCTTCTCTTCTTCTCGATGCGGTATACTGGGGCCTGCGATAACCCCGGTTCCTGTAATGGAGAGAAGCTATCATGTCCACGGCCGCGACAGAGATTCGTCCTTTCACCGCTTCGAAGTTCGAAACGCCCGCCAAGTTCAAAGAATTCTGCGCAGGCGGCGGTCAGCCCCTGGGCGGCTTGATCGGTGGACGAAGCGTCAAAGGTTCGATGAACGCTACGTTCGAAACGGTCGATCCTGGTTCGATGGAAGTGCTGGCCCGAGTCTGTGAGATGGGTGCCGCCGAAGTCGACATGGCGGTCGAAGCCGCCACCAAGGCATACAACGGCACCGATAAGAAAGGCTGGAAGCACACTTCGGTCGAAGAGCGCAGCCGCCTGGTGATGAAGCTTGTCGAGCTGTGCGAGCGCGATCGCGACGTGTTGCTCGCTTGCGAAATCCGCGACGGCGGCAAAGTATCGGAACTGGCCGAAGGCGACTTTGCGCAGATCCGCTTGTGTGCCGAGTACTTCTGCAACGTGGCGCGTCGAGCCGAGTTCGGCGACGGTCCGGCCGTGCAAGTTGCCGATGGCGTCAAAGGTTTCACGTACCGCGAGCCATGGGGTGTGGTCGCGGGCATTATTCCGTGGAACTATCCGATCGTCTTGACGAGCTGGTTTATCTTCCCGGCGCTGATGGCCGGCAACTGCGTCCTGCTCAAGCCCGCCGAGGATACGCCGCTGTCGGCGCTCTACATCGGCAAGCTGGCCGAAGAAGCGGGCTTTCCGCCAGGCGTGATCAACGTGCTGCCCGGCCGCGGCGAGATCACCGGCCAAGCGATCGCCGAAAATCCAGGCGTGCGCTTCATCTCGTTCACCGGTTCCCCCGGCGTCGGCCAGGCGATCATGAGCATCTGCGATCGGCATGGCACGCGGATGAAACGCGAGATGGGAGGCAACGGAGCTGCGATCGTTTTGGACGACGCCGATCCAGCCGTGGTGGCGCGCATGATCGGTCGCTACACCAACCAGCACTTCGGCCAAACCTGCTGCACGATCCATCGCATCTACGTCGACAAGAAGATCGCCGACGACTTCATCGACGCCGAAAAGGCATTCTTTGAAAGTCTTAAAATCGGTTACCAGGCGGACGAAGGGACGCAGCTCGGCGCCGTGGTGAACTCGACGCAGCGGAGCCGCATTCTCCAGGCTCAGAAGGAAGCGGCGGCTCGCGGTGGCCAAGCGATTCTCGCCGGGGGCGCGGCGGAAGTCAGCGGCCGCAATGGCTACTACATCAAGCCGGCTCTGTTCCGCACTCAGCCCGGCGTCAATCCGAACCCGGTCGAAGTCTTCCACACCTTCGCCACCATCTGCCCGGTCAGCTCAGTCGAGCAAGCGGTCCAGCTGGCCAACAGCTCGCCGTATGGTTTGGGCTCGAGCGTCTGGACACGCAATACCGAGCGCGGTGTGGAACTTGCCAAGCAGTTCCGCGACGGCACCGTGCAGGTGAACTGCCACAACACGATGACCTACGGCCTCCCCTACGGCGGCCTAGGCATCTCCGGCGGCCCAGGTGCCGGCGTCAACTGCGAAGAAACGCTCTACGACTACACGCAAGTCAAAGCTGTGTACGCCGCCGAGTATCCGGGCTAAGTCTGTTCTGATTTTTTTTACCGCGGAGACGCGGAGAGGTGTGGCACTGGCTATGCCAGTGTCTCCTTTCTCGAAGTCTTGAGTCGTCAACACGTACAGACGCTCCAATGTCCTGAGGCTTACTTCTCTGGCATTGGGGCGGTTGTCAACTCCGG
>JBQCEI010000987.1:0-15609 GCA_051960375.1 Aureliella sp.
ATTCCGATCGATCCGAACTATCGCTTTCATCTGGGCGGTCGTGAGTGCCGGGTGAACCCGGACGGAGTGGAAGGGCTGCGCGTGCTCGCCAAGATGTATCGAGCCTGCAGTTCGAGCCATCGCATTACCTGGGCGCTGCCTTGGCGGCATGAGGTCAGACGCATTGAGTCGCTCAATGCGCGAGGCGTACTGAGCTTGGTGATCGAGCGGACGCCTAGTCCTCGAATGCGCGTGCTCGCCATTTGGCTCCGCGGTCGCTGCGGCGGTTACATCGGCACGTCAGTCCTGGCGAACTACATCGCCTCTCCGGACTTTCAAACGCGCAAAGAAACGGCTCGCGCTCTCAGACGGATGAGCGGCTGGGCTCTTTTGGCGCAAATGGCTGCATCCGACAGCGATGCGCGGATCCGTCGACTCGCGACACCGGCGCCTGTCAAACCTTATCGCGACCGCCTCGCCCAATTCTCAAGCAACGTCCAGCCGGTTCCAACATCGCCCGAGCGTCGCAATTTTTGGAAGGTGCCCAGCTTGCGAGTGGGCGAGGGCAAGCCACCCAAGTCGAGCGCAGCCATACGTCGCCTGCTGGAACGCATCCACCGCCTGGTCACCGGCCAGCGGCGATCCAGCGGCCGAAGCTCGCAGGCCCGGTGAGCTGAGTGCCTTGGCGAGGCGCTTTTCACCGCGGAGGCGCGGAGATCGCGGAGGCGAGAAGAAAAGGGCTGACCCCTTTTACGCTCATCCTCGGCGCTCTCCGCCTCTCCGCGGTTAAAACGGGAAGCCACCCCGATTGGGCGATTGGATGGCCTGTGCCGGTTGCTGGGGCTGTGACGCGCCGGAGATGCAAGCTGTTCAGTGAAAATCGAATATGCCGACAAGTACGAAGACGGCATGTCGCAGCGGTTTGCCGGTTTTCACCGATGGGTTGGGACTAATGGCTTCTCGACGGGTTGAGTTTCTGCGTTATTGGCTGGCCGGGTTGATGATCTATGGAGCCGCCGCGGGGACGGTTCGAGCTGTTCCACCGACCAACCTTAATTTGGTAGTGACCACCAACGCCGATTCGGGGCCTGGCTCGCTCCGCGATGCGATTACTCAGATCAACTCAGCCGGCACCGGAACGCACTCGATCACGATCGATTCGGGCGTCGGCTCGATCGCCGTCGGCTCGTTCATGCCCGTCATCTCGCTGGCCAGCGGCGCCCAGCTGACGATCAACGGCAGCGGCACAACGGTCGATGGCCAGAGCCAGTTCCGTCCCTTCTTTGTGCAAAACGGCACGGTGACGATCAGCGATTTGACGATTCAGAATGGCTCGGCCCGCGGTGGGCAGGGGGGGGACGGATTCACCGGAGGGGGCGGTGGCCTGGGAGCAGGAGGCGCCGTCTTCGTCGATGCGTCAGCCAATGTCACACTCAAGAACATCCACTTCCGAGATAATGCCGCCGTCGGCGGCGCGGGCGGCGCTAGCGATAGGAGCCTCATATTTACAGCCGGCGGCGGCGGTGGAGGGGGGCTCCATGGCAACGGCGGCGCCGCCCGCGACTACGGCGGCGGTGGCGGCGGTGGGTTGATCGGTAACGGCGGAACGACCACTTACGAAGGGGGCGGTGGCGGCGGCGGTCTTTCCGATGGCAGCGGCACGAGCAGTGGCACCGGCGCCGCAGGAGCGCCCGAGGGGGGCCACGGCGGCACGACCCATACCAGCGCCGGAACAAACGGCAGCACGTTCGGCGGAGGTGGTGGCGGCGGATCGGTAAGACCCGGCGGTAACGGAGGCGATTTCGGTGGTGGTGGCGGCGCCGGAAAGTACTCCGATCCGCCTGGCACTGGAGGATTTGGAGGTGGCGGTGGTGGCGCCGCGTACGGCTTGGGGATGCCCGGCGGAGCCGGCGGCTTTGGAGGAGGCAAAGGCGGAGCCGACTCAAGCCCGCAGGGCGACGGCGGCGATGGGCTAGGCGGAGCGGTGTTCGTGCGGCAAGGCGGCTCGCTGACCATCATTGACTCGGATCTCCAAAACGGCAGCGTTGCCGGTGGTGCTGGGGGAACGACTGGTGAGGCTGCGGGTAGCGGGCTCTATTTAATGAATGGCGTGACCGCCAGCTTCTCGGTCGCCAGCGGTCAGATCACGACGCTCGACCAATCGATCGCCGGCGACGGCTCGCTGACCAAGATCGGTACCGGAACGCTCAAGCTCGAAGGCACCAACAGCTTCACCGGCGGCACCGACATCACGCAAGGGCGTCTCTCAGTCAACGGTACGCTCGGCAGCGGCGTGTCAGTAGCCGCAGCCGGCGAACTCGGTGGCAACGGCACCATCTATGGCGACGTCGCCAGCGACGGCCGCTTGGCCGCTGGCAACTCGATCGGCCACCTGACCATCAACGGTAACCTCAACCAATCATCCAGCTCGACCACGCAGGTTGAGATCAACGACGGCGGCACGACCGCGGGCGTCAACAATGACTTGGTGCATGTCACCGGCAGCGCGACCGTCGGCGGCTCAGTCGAGGTCAAAGCCGCGCCGGGCAACTACACCGACGGAACCAAGTACACGTTTCTCCAGGCCGACGGCGGAGTCTCCGGCACCTACAGCAGCATCACCGACGACCTCGCCTTCTTCGATGCGGTACTCCTCTACAACGCGCTGAGCGTCCAGTTGATGCTCGAAGCCAACTCGACCAACTATCTGGCTGTCGCCCAGACGTCCAACCAGCGCGGCGTGGCCGCTTACCTCGATGCTCGCAGCCGCGGCGCCAATGGCGATCTCGGAACGCTCTACAACGAACTCAAATTCCTGAGCACCGCCAGCGCGGTAAGCGCTTTCGACCAACTCGGCGGTCAGATCTATGGCACCTCGCAACAGCTCGCTCTTCAAGCTGGCACGCAGCAGTTTCAGATGCTCGGCAACCGCCTGCGGCCGCATACTTTTTTCTCATCGAGCCCCTGGACTTCTGCGACGTCGCCGCAAACCAGCCGCTTGGTGATGAGTTCAGCGGCGCAAAGCCGTTCAGCCGTGCAACAGGTCAGCTACACCCAAGCCGAGCCGTCGGCGACGCTGTGCGTGGCTAGTCGCTCGTCGCGGCCGGCCTGGAACGGCTGGGTCGAAGGCTACGGCTCAGGCGGCAACGTCGAGAGCGACGGCAACACGGCTGCGGCCGACTACGGCCTGGGCGGCACGCAGTTCGGCCTCGATCGCTTCATCGACCGCGAGACGCTGCTCGGTTTCTACGGCGGCTATGCCGGCTCGAGCGTTGCCAGCGATGCTCCGAATCAATCGACGACGCAGAACGGTGGACGCTTCGGCAGTTATCTGCGCCGCAGCTTCGACAACGACTACTGGCTGTGGATCGGCGGCATGGGCTTTGACGACTACGGCTCGCGCCGAGCCTTGCAGTTCGGCGGTCTCAATCGCACCGCCACTGGCGACTACAGCGGCTGGCAAGCGGCCAGCTACCTCGAGCGCGGCCACACCTTCCGCCGCGGTCTCACGGAGCTTCAGCCGCTGGTCGCTTTGCAGTATTTTTACTTGCGGCAAAACGCGTTCACCGAATCGGGCGCCGGGGCAGCCAGTCTCGATGTCGCTGGCATCGATACGCATTCCTTGCGAGTGCTCAAAGGAGCTCGGCTGCGGAGAACCTTCTACACGCCCGGCGGCGGCGTGCTCGCACCGGAGCTGCGAGGCACCTGGATGCACGAGTTCCTCGACACGAGCACGCTGGTCACCTCGAACTTTGCCGGCACTCCCGGCAGCGGCTTTAGCGTTCAAGGCGCCAATCTGGGCCGCGACTGGGCTCTCCTGGGAAGCGGTCTAACTTGGCAACCCAATCGCCACCTGAGCCTCTACGGCAACTACGACCTGCAGGCCAGCACGCGCCAAATCCTGCACATCGGCTCCGGCGGCCTGCAGTACCAGTGGTGACACGAAAAAGGGGTCAGGACTCTTTTCCGGAGCGAGCCTGATAGGCAAGGCCCGACTTGCGGCCTGGTGGGCCGGGTGGAGCTATCCGGCTGAAAGCAATGCCGCTAACTCATTAGCGGACTTAGGACGATGAGTCACGGCCTTTTTCAATGCTGCCGATGCCAAGGTCGCCAATTTCGATTCGGCCGGTGTGCTTGAGGGCGTTGCCGGAGCGACATCGTCGTCAGAGAGCGTATCGAGTACCGAATTAGCATTGCGACCGTGAGGCGCATGTCCCGTCAGAAAGTAGTAGGCCAAACCGCCGATGGCATAGATATCGGTCGCCGAACTGATACGGCCGAACGCGTGCGAGACTTGTTCCGGCGCAGCGAAACCCAGCGTTCCACCGGGCGAGGGCCAAGGACGCTGCTGATCGGAATGGCTATTGCGCCGATCCAGGTCCGTCGCGAATCCAAAGTCGGTGATGACGATCCGGTCATCGCGCGAAAGCAAGACATTGTTGGGTGTTAGATCTCCGTGGATCACACCTGCTCGATGCGCGGCCTCAATGGCATGGCAAACTTGGATGAGCCATTGTACCGCGGTCGCCGCGCTCGGGCGCTCGACATCGGCCAGCGACGGGCCATCGATATACTCGGACACCAGATACGGCCCGCCATGCGGCGACTGACCCCAACCCAAGTACTTCACGATGCCTGGATGGTCGATTCTTGAGGCATGGTCAATCTCGCGCAAGAACGAGAGCCGACTGCTTGGGTCGACCCAAAGCCATCGGTGCATGAACTTCACGGCCACTACTTGTCCACCGGCCTGGAGTCTCGCACGATAGACTTTTCCCAGTGCGCCGCGGCCCACCATTTTCCCAAGGACGAACTGACGGTAGGTGATGTTAGGAAGCCCGATGTCTTCGCAGCCAACCTCCCGCTTGGTCTCTCGTGACGCTTCCTCAGAGAGTTGCCCTGCGGTGATGCTTCGAATCGTCGCAATGCGTCGCCGGACCGTCCTTTCATCAATTCCCAGCCGCTCGGCGATTTCACGCTGAGTCGCGCTCTGCAAGAGCAATTCGAGAAGTTGCGACTGATCGGCGCTGAGCAGCGAATTCAGATCGGCCAGTACCTCTTCCGCCTCCAGCCCAGAAGGCAAAATGAGAGGATCGCGATCTACGTCAGCGAGAGGTGCTCGATCCCAGCCCCCGCCGCGTTTGAAGGCGGTCTCGCGCTCTAACGCCCTGGACAACTTGCGGCGCGCGAAGGTCGCCAGAATGTTCCATGCAGACGCCGTGCTTTCCAGCGACATCGGCGCTTTGGCATCGGCACCGGTCACTCGAAAGAAGCTGCCCATGGCGGACTGAACGACATCTTCAGGCGCAATGCCGTCACGGTACCGTCGATTCAGTCGAGCAGCAATCAACGCCACCAGACGGACTTCGTATCGGGCCCAAAGCACGCCCGCCGCATCCTGAGATCCAGCCCGCCAAAGCGCAACCAGATCGCGGCTCGCCAAGTCCCTCAGAGGCAATGCAGAATTTTTTGCCGATTCGATGTCCGCTTTCTCGTCCAGATTCTCACCTCCTCCGGTACCCAATCCCGTTTTCACGATTCTATCCGGAGAGTGCCCGAAATGGCGATGATCGTCACCGAGCCGTGCAAAGGTTGCAAAGACAAGTCTTGCCTGGCCGTTTGCCCATGCGAGTGCTTCTATGAAGATGCCGAGATGGTTTACATTCACCCCGACGAGTGCATCGACTGTGAAGCCTGTATCCCCGAGTGCCCCGTCGAAGCGATTTTTTACGAAGACAACGTACCGGCGCCGTTTCTGCATTACATCGAGATCAAGGCCAGGCGCTCGAAAGAATGTCCGCGAGCTCGAGCGAAATGACTCACCCATGCAGAAAAAGGGGTCAGGACTCTTTTCCGAGCAGTCGCTTCCATCCTCCGCGCTCTCCGCCTCTCCGCGGTTAAAAACAGGGGAGCCGGAAGCAGCCGCGATGCAGAAAAAGAGTCCTGACCCCTTTTCGTTTGGCGACAGCGAATCGCTGGTTCTTTCTTTGGACGTCGGCGCGATAAGCGAAAAGAACGGCGTGGTTTCCGCAGCGGTAGCGCGAAGCAATACCGATACTACGGAACCGGTCGAAGTACTGCTGGCTGTCGACGACTCCACAGAGGCGACCATTCCTATCAGCGTGATCATTCCCGCAGGGCAATCGCAAGTACCGTTTTTAGTTCATGCCGTGAACGACTCGGCCGTGGATGGAAACCAGGTGATTCATGTGTCTGCAATGGCGGTGGGCTATGAGACAGCAACCGCCGCACTGGTCGTCACGGATGATGATCGGACCTATCCCTGGCAAAACCCTCGCAATCCACTGGACGTCAACGACGACGGGTTCATCACCGCCATCGACGCTTTGTTAGTCATCAACGCTCTCAACGTGCATTTCGAGCTTCCGCCAGAGCCACCTGATCCGTTTATCCCGGCGTCGTACATGGACGTCAATGGGGATGCCTTCATCACAGCCATCGATGCTCTGTACGTGATCAACGCCATCAACAGTGTCGGCCAAGGCGAATCGGTTCTGACGCCGGCAACGAGCTTGCCTGAAAGCGATCCCGCGGCATGGGCCTTCGATGCTGCGGTCGATCTGCTAGTGAAAGATCGGCTTAACCAGCGCAGGTGGCGATAAGCGAGCTTCAATAGAGGCGATGGTGACTGAGCACTCAGAGTAAATTTAAGAGTCTTGCGGCCACCGGCTTGGGCTGATGGATGATCGGTGCAATTGGGCGTCCGCGATCTGCTATTCCTGACAATGGTACGCTCGGCCGGCACCTGACCCGGTAAAAACGCTAGAACGGCTACAGCCCCAGCGTTGCCCGCCGCCCGAGCTCGGATACCTTACCGCAGAGCTTGGAAGGCAATCAGTTGCAGCGGGGAAGTGGCTTTCTGTCGCGTTCGACGTTAACCATCGGAGCCCTTTATCTGTGCGACATAGGGAGCGAAGAAAAGCTCCCCAGACCGGTTGAGAACCCAGTATTCATTCCGCGGGTCGCGTAGACCCTCGTATGAGTACTGGATGTGTATCAGCCCCATCGCTATCAGCTGCACTCGCACCGCTTCAATCGAATGAGGGTTCCAGTGCACTTTCGAGTGAGGCTCAGAGCACGTCGGGTTTATCTTTTTTAAGAGTGTCACTTCAACTTCATATCGCGTTCGACGTCCATAAAGGTCGCCAGCAATAGCCCGAAACACCTCTCCCCAGGTTGTGTGTACGGCTCGGGCTTCAATTGGGTTGTACGGCGTAGTTCCATCATTCGGCCAGACTGTCTTTTCTAGCGTGAAAGCCGCCTCAAGCTCCACTGGATCATCCGGGCCGGCAAGCGTACGTTCGATTTCGTTTGGTTCGACCAGCGCAAGTCGGAGCTTCAGTTCCTCGTTTGCCTGGCGCAGTTCGTCATTCTGTTTAAGCGACTCGTTCAAGCGCTCCTGGAGCTCTTCCGACCTCTTCAGTGCGTCACCACGAACCCATCCCACTGCCGGATGGCTTTGTATGCCGAACATAAGAGCGGTCAAAACGGAAGGTACTAGGTCGTGCATCGTCGTCCAAGGTTCACGCGTATGGCGGCTTTCAACCTTAGCGACGAATTCAGTAAGCTTTCTCACCTTCTCGGGGTCCGCGTCAACCCGAGCCGATTGCAACTCGCCGATGTCCGAGTGAATGAAGGCGATTACGTGCATGTTGCGGCTGTGAGCGTAATCGTATTCTTTCTCGGTGTAGCTGATCCCCTCGTCGGTCATAGTTCCGTAGCGTCCGCCGATGATCAGCACGTAGTAGTCCGAGGCCTGAATAATCCGCTGAATTACAAGCCAAGTTTGTGCGTTCTGTGCGGGAAAAAACTCCATGCCTGCAGGGATGTGACCTGCTTTTTGGACGGCCTCCATGACCGCCTTACGTTCGTCCTTCAAGTCTTTGAACGTCGAGCTAACGAATACCTGATACCGCCTGTCCATATTCCCTCCGTTTACCAGGAAACGAGAAGCATACTCAATGGCGGCCCACAATTGCACCAGCTAGAAACAGCACAGCAATTAATTCCGATAGAAGCCCGCCGAAGCTCAATTCGCCTCTGCCTGAATGGGAATGAAAGGGGTCAGGACTCTTTTCCGAGCAGTCGCTCCCATCCTCCGCGCTCTACGCCTCTCGCCGGTAAAAAAGGGAAGGCGGAAGCAGCGACGATGCAAAAAAGTGTCCTGACCCCTTTTCGTTAGCTCATAGCCGCTCGGAGAACGGCTGCTCGGTCGTTCCAATCGAAGTTTTGGATGCTCGCGGCACAGAGGCACGCGCTCGCTGTATGGCCGAATCGATACGCTTCGCCCTCGTTCTTCTTCTGGGCACCCACGCGAAAACGCTACGCCATGCACTGCGATTGTGAGCAGCCGAGAGGGGTGGCGAATGTATGTGGTACATCACGCCGTGATGTGAGCGGTGGGAGGGCGGAGCTGATTTGGCGGGGTCCGGTCACATCAGGGCCTGATGTACCACATACCATCAGCAACTGAATCCGCGCTGCAGAGCGAAAACGCTGCGCCATGCACTGCGATTGTGAGCAGCCGAGAGGTTCGGCGAATGTATGTGGTACATCACGCCGTGATGTGAGCGGTGGGAGGGCGGAGCTGATTGGCGGGGTCCGGTCACATCAGGGCCTGATGTACCACATACCATCAGCAACTGAATCCGCGCTGCAGAGCGATAACGCTAGGCCATGCACTGCGATTGTGAGCCGCCAAGAGGGTTGGCGAATGTATGTGGTACAGCAGTCGCTCCCATCCTCCGCGCTCTCCGCCTCTCCGCGGTTAAAAAGGGAAGCCGGAAGCAGCAGCCGCGCCGAAAAAGAGTCCTGACCCCTTTTACGCGGCGCACGAAAAAAGGACTCGGGGCTGGGGGGCCGCGAGTCCTTTGTTTGTGAGAGGTACGCCCGGAAGGATTCGAACCTTCAACCCTCGGTTCCGAAGACCGATGCGCTATCCAGTTGCGCCACGGACGCATGTCGCTGCGCGATCGAGTGGGCGGCCGCGAAGGCTCGCTGATTTCGATCGCTCGATCGGAGAAGATTTTAGCCGATCTTTTTGCGAGCGTGAAGAGGGAGCCGAGACAATTGAGAGCCTTCGAACTTGACGGCTCGTGCCGGTTGGGATCGGGCGGGCCCAGCCGGGCTCGAGTGAAGTCGATTGCGGCGCGGATGCAATGGCTGCATTTGGACTCCATGAGCCGCCGCCCTAGCGGTTATCATGGGCCTTGTCGTCCCACTGAACTCGCACTGGATGGGCACCCGAGGAACCATGGCGGAGCAAATGTCCGTAAAAGATCGACGCAGACGAATTGGCATCCTGACCGGCGGGGGCGATTGCCCGGGGCTCAACGCCGTCATCCGGGCGAGCGTCAAGACGGCGATCAATCTCGGTTACGAAGTGATCGGTTTTCGCCGCGGCTATGAGGGGCTGGTCGATCCGGTCGATTCCGTGCCGCTCGACTTAGAGAACACGTTTGGCATTCTCAACCTCGGCGGCACCATTCTCGGCTCGACCAATAAGGGACGCTTCGCCGCCAAAGTTGGCCTCGAGCAGAAGCGGCGCCTCGACCCGAGCTTGCTCGCCAACGTGCAAGCCAACTTAGAGAAGCTGGAAATCGATGGCTTGATTTGTGTCGGCGGCGACGGCTCGCTGGCCATCGCCCAGGAGATGTACGAGTTCGGCATGTCGGTCGTCGGCGTTCCCAAGACAATCGACAATGACCTGCGCTGCACGGCGTTCAGTTTCGGATTCGACAGCGCGGTAGCCTGCGCCGCCGATGCGCTCGATCGATTGCACACGACCGCTGCCAGTCACGAACGGGTCATGGTGCTCGAGGTGATGGGCCGGCACACCGGCTGGATCGCGCTGCATGCCGGCATCGCGGGGGGCGGCGACGTGATTCTCATTCCCGAGATCGATTGGACGTACGAAAACGTCTGCGCCAAGATCCTGCAGCGTCGGCAGATGGGCAAGCGTTTCACGCTGGTCGTCGTCGCCGAGGGAGCCAAGATGCCCGGCGGCGGACTGATGGTGCTCGACAGCGCGAGCGCCGATCGCCAAGTGCGTCTGGGCGGCATCGGCCAAGTGGTGGCTGACGAGATTCAAAAGCGGCTCAGCACCGAGACGCGGTGCGTCGTGCTCGGGCACTTGCAGCGCGGCGGCTCGCCGACCTACTTCGACCGCATGTTGGCCACCCAGTACGGCGTGCATGCCGTGCGGCTGATCGAAGAGGGCCGCTTCGGCGAGATGGTATGTTACAATCCGCCTGAAATCGATAGCGTTCCGATTACGCACGCGATCGACCGGCTCTCGAAAGTCGATCCGTTGGGTTCGGCCGTCATTGCGGCACGCGGCCTTGGGGTGAGCTTTGGCGACACCGGTCAGTTCGTCAATCCGTTTCCGCAGTCGCGGGTGACGGCGACCACTTACGCCGAACGCTATAACGCTACGCAAAACCACTGGGCCGTCATGGAGGCCGACTACGAGTAACGTATTAGCCGCCAGGCGTTAGCCCGCGGTTTATCGCAAGGAGTCGGGGGCAAAGGCGTGCCCGCTGGCTGAGTCAACACGCTATTACTGGAAAGGGACCAAACACACACAGCGGAAGCGAGGGGCTGGAGCCGGTTTGACGCAGGGCGGCGCATCGGTTGCAGTGTTCCTTGTTGTCACAAGCAGACACAATGGGCCCGCAGTGGCCCCAAAATAGCCGGGGTATTGGTGTGTATATTCAACTGATAAGTGTCCACGGGTTGATTCGCCCTGAAGCGATCGAAATGGGACGCGATGCAGATACGGGCGGTCAAGTTCGCTATGTCATTGAACTGGCAAAACATTTAGCGACGTTTGAGCAGGTGGAACGCGTCGATCTCTTCACGCGTTTGCTCCAGGGAGCAGGAACCGACGGCGTACCGATCGACGAGTCCTACAGCCGGCCGATCGAGGAGCTGGCGCCGAAGTGTCACCTGGTGCGTTTGCCTTGCGGCAACCTGCAATATCTTCGCAAGGAACGGCTCTGGCCGCTGCTGGAAGAATTCACCGCCGAGCTGATCAAGTACACCGAACAGCTTGGCAAAACGCCGACGGTCATCCATGGCCATTATGCCGATGCCGGCTATGTGGCCGAGCGAGCCGCCAAGCACTTTGGTTGCCCGTTCCTCTTCACCGCCCATTCGCTCGGCAAGCCCAAGCTGGCGTATCTGCTCTCGGAGGGCTGGACGCGCGAGCAGGCTAACGAAGTACTGAACATCGACCATCGCATCGCTCAGGAGCAAGCGTGCGTGGAAGCGGCCGATGCGGTCATCGTCAGCACCACCCACGAACTGAAAACGCAGTACGCCGAATACGACTTGCCGGAAGACTTGCCGATCAAAGTCATTCCACCGGGCACCGACCTGACGAAGTTCTTCCCGTACTACGATTACGAGCTTCCCGCTGCCGAGATCGACGAGCGCTACAAGCAAGCTCGCAGCCGCATCCAACAGCGCCTCAAGCGCTTCCTGACCGATCCGAACAAACCGTTGCTGTTGGCCGTTTGCCGACCGGATCGCCGCAAGAATATCCAGGCGCTGATCAAAGCGTATGGCGAGAGCCCGGAGCTGCAAGCGATCGCCAACCTGGCGATCTTCGCCGGCGTGCGCGAAGATATCGAGACCATGCCCGACAACGAGCGGCAAGTGCTCACCGAGATTCTCCTGCTGATGGATCGCTATGATCTGTACGGCAAGCTGGCGATTCCCAAACGCCATGATTCCGATTACGACGTGCCGGAACTGTATCGCCTGGCGGCCAGTCTGCGCGGCATTTTCGTCAACAGCGCTTTCATCGAGCTGTTCGGCTTGACGGCCATCGAAGCGGCGGCGACGGGTCTGCCGTTTGTCGTCACCGAGGACGGCGGGCCGCAAGATATCGTCGCCAACTGCCACAGCGGCTTGGTGGTCGATGTCACCGACCAGCAGGCACTGATCAACGCGATGCTGCGGATGCTGACCAATGCCGAGCTGTGGGAAGCGTCGAGCCTGGCTGGCATCAACAACGTGCGGACGCATTATTCGTGGCAAACGCATTGTCGCGATTACCTCGAGCTGATCGGATCACTGACCGGTGAGCCCTCGAGCATTGCGAATCTGACGGCGCCATCCGATGGCGAAGCCGCGACAGAGGAAGCGACCGAAGGGTCCGATGACAGGGTAATGCGCGCCCATGCAGGGCGTTCACCGCTGTTGGCCGCAACGCGGCAGCGGCTGCGGCGCGTCAAGTGCGTGCTGATCAGCGACATCGATGGAACGCTCACCGGCGACGATGCAGCCCTGGCCCACCTGCTCAAGATCGTTCGCGGTTCGCGCGGCACGATTTGTTTGGGGGCAGCCTCGGGACGTTCTCCGGCCTTGGTCGATCAAGCGATCACCGAGTTCAACCTCGACCCGCTGGAGATCATCATCGCGTCGGTCGGCAGCGAGATCTTGCTCGGCCCCTATCGCGAGATC
Organism: Aureliella sp.; assembly: GCA_051960375.1. Lineage (GTDB taxonomy): Bacteria > Planctomycetota > Planctomycetia > Pirellulales > Pirellulaceae > Aureliella. Next base: position 12,469 of record JBQCEI010000987.1, read on the forward strand.
TGGACCGATTGGTCGGACTACATCGCCGACGACTGGCGGCCGCACTGTTTGACCGGCGCCATGGCGGCCCTCGATTTTCTGCGGCCGCAGACCGCGCCGCATCGGCAAGGACCGTTCAAGCTGAGCTATGAAGCGGTCGATCCGCATGCGCCGCCCGATATGCGCGAACGCATCACCGCAGCTCTCGATGCGACCGGAGCGCCGTACAAGCTGATCATTTCGCACGAGACGCTCGTCGACGTCCTGCCGGCGCGTTCGGGCAAGGGAGCCGCTCTGCGGTTCTTCCTCGAACGCGTTGAGTTTCCGCTCGATCGCGTCTTGGTCGCAGGCGATTCGGACAACGATCGCGACATGCTCACGCAGCCGGTCAAGTCGGTGGTCGTCGGCAATTACGCCCCCGAGCTAGCCGACTTGCGCGATAAGGCGGATGAGAGCTTGTACTTTGCCAGTGAGCATCATGCCGCGGGCATCTTGGAGGCGCTGGAGCACTTTGGGTTTTTGAAGCACCTTGCGCCGGGGCTCAAGGCGGAGAGCGCGGGGTAGGAGTTTTTTAACGCAGAGACGCGGAGGAAAAGCGCAGAGGACGCGGAGAAGAGCTAACCTGCTTTGGGGCGGATGCGGGCTAGCTGGTCTTGGGCCCAGGGCTTGTCGCCGTAGAGTTCGATCAGGCTGCGGTAGAACTCGGGCAAGCGTTCGGGCCGCATGGTCGATTCGGCGGTTCGGATCAGCTGTTCCAGTTGCTCACTGGCTGCGGATGCTTGGGGTTGCGTCTCCATTCGCTCGGCTGCATAGCGAGCCAGCTTGACGTAGCGACGCGACGAAGCGGGCAAGTCCTTGATCGGTTCGTATACGGCCAGGAAGGCATCGATCTTCTCGCGAGCCTTCTGCGGATTCTGCGACCGCGCCCGCATGCAATCCAGAAACGCTTGTTCGATCGCGCTCAGTTCGTCGGCTCCGCTGCGCGACGCGCGGCGCTGCAAAGCCCGGGTGGCTCGCAGCAAGTCGGCTTCGTCAATCCACTGCCGGACCTCAGCAGTGCGCGGATCGTCGGGAAAACGTGTAGCGAATTCTTCGAGCGTTCCGCTGGCCGCCACGAGCTGGCTGTCGTCGCCGGAGTCGATGGCTGCCTCGATGTCGTGGTACAGCGCGTCGGCCGACGCCGGCCGCAGCATCCAAGCTCCGAAGCCGATCGCTCCCAAAAGCAACAGCACGATCCCGGTGATCGACGCGTAGTGCACCCAGTCCGAGCCGGCTTGCTCTTCTGCCTGATCGCTGCTGAAGGTGAACGGTTTGCGGTCGGCTTGAGTAACGGGCGTGAAATGGGAGATCGTCGACGGCGAGCTTTGCTCGAGCGAAGCGTGGCTCGCAGCGGGAGAGCTGGCTGGCCGCGATGCCTGCGTGTGGGCTTCGTCGATCGAGACTTCTGAGGTGGGGCCGCTGTGCCGCGTCGCGGGGCCGCGCTCGGTCGGCTGCTTGGGAATCAAGCCTTCGGGAGCGACCACCGTGGGCTGGTCGCGCGTATCGCGGCGGCCAGTGCGCGGAAGCCTGTCATCGAGATCGTCGTTCAGGTCGATCGACGTCAGCTCTTTGCCGATCGCCGTCTCCGAAGCAGCCGCATCCGAGTGCGGAAGCGCAGTCTGTGCTCGGTTAGCTTCCTGCTTGCGGAGGCCTTGTTGCATGGCTTTGAGCCGATTGCCGATCACCAAGGCGGTCGGCGGTCGCTTGAGCGGATCTTTTTCGAGGAGTTCGGCGATCAAGGCGTGCAGTTCGGCCGGCGCGTCGGGCGCGAAGCTGGTCGATGGCGGCGGCGGCGTGTAGCGGACCGCGTAGAGGACTTCGGGAATGCTCTTGCCGGCAAACGGCGCGCGGCCTGCCAATAGCGCGTACATCACGCTGCCGAGGCTGTACAGGTCGCTGCGGACGGTGATGTTCTTGCCTTCGGCCTGCTCGGGCGGCATGTAGTCGGCCGTGCCGATCACGCTGCCCGCGGCCGTCATGTCGCTGGAACCGAACAGCTTGGCGATGCCGAAGTCGGTCAGCTTGACGTGCCCGTCGCGAGTGAGCATCAAGTTGGCCGGCTTCAAATCGCGGTGGATGATGCCGAGATCGTGCGCATGTTTGAGCGCCGCCGTGACGTCGATGCCGACTTGGATCACTTCGGTCCAGTCGATCTGGCGGTGCTGGCGAAGATGATCGTGCAGCGAGTGTCCTTCGACGTATTCCATCGAATAGAACAGCAGCCCTTGCTCCTCGCCGTAGCCGAGCAACTGCACGATGTTCGGATGACGCAGCCGCTTGAGCGTCTCGACTTCGGCGGCAAAGCGGCGGCGGAAACGCATCTGATTGGCGATGCCGGTAGCGATGACTTTGATCGCCACCGGATCGCCCGACTTAGCGTGCCGCCCTTTGTAGACGGTTCCCATCCCGCCGCGGCCGAGGATGCCTTCGATGCGGTAGGGACCGAGATACTCAAATTCGCATTTTTCCATTGGGTCAGCCGTGCTCTCACCGCCCGCGCAGCGCTGGACCGATTGGCGTGCTCAACCGGCACAGTGCATTACCGGCACAGTGCCGGAGAGGCAGAGCGCCGGACCAAGTACACGAGCTTCGGAAAATCCGCGATTAGCGACTGCTCAACCGAATGGAGAATCAGCTTACGCCGACGAGCAGTCCATACTTTTCTAGTGTATCACGCAAAAGCGCCCGCTGCCTTGCGTCGAGCGGCGTCATCGGCAAGCGGAGCTCGCCGGTGTCGCGGCCGAGCATCTCCATGGCCGCCTTCACCGGAATCGGATTGGTCGAGAGCCCGAGCATATCGCGGCACAGCGGGAACAGGCGGTGGTGCAATCGGCAAGCTTCGCGGAAATCGTTGGCCAAGGCCGCGTTGACCATGGCGATGATGTCCTCGGGAACGATATTGCCCGCGACCGAAATCACTCCTTCGGCCCCGACGCTCATCATCGGCAGAGTGAGGCTGTCATCGCCGCTGAGCACCGTCAGATCGGTGGTGTTGAGGATCTGCGAGCACTGGTCGAGCGAACCGGTGGCTTCCTTGACCATCGTGATGTTCGGCAACTCAGCCAAGCGGGCGATCGTGTCGGCCTCGATGTTCTTGCCCGTCCGCCCGGGAATGTTGTAGAC
>JBQCEI010000988.1:0-3032 GCA_051960375.1 Aureliella sp.
GGCATCGAAGTTGAGCACGTCGGCCATGATCGCTTGGGCCGCCTCGCGATCGAGCGGCTCGTAGTTGCAGAAGAAATTGTTCGCAGTCGCCATGTCGGCTTCGGTCTGTTTATCCAAACCGCGATGCACCGCGTCGTCGGGGCGCTGAAACAAGCGATACTCGCAGTTGGCGACGAACTTGTAGCTCAGACGATCCTGGGCGCCGGGATGGCCTTTGAGAAAACGGCCGGGAACGACCACCGACGCGGTGATGTCGTCTTCCAGTTGCACCTTGGCGGCTGCTGCAAAATCCTGACGCAGCTTGTACGTCCGCCAGCGCCGCTGATGGTCCAGTCCGACGCGCAAGTACATGCCGACCAATTTGCGATTGTGATACTTCAGCTCATGGCCGTTCTCGCCGTTGATGATGTCGACGCTGAAGTGCTCGCGCCAGTTGCCTTGCCATTCGGGTTTAGAGAACCGCTTGATGATGAAGGCCATCGCGTAGATCGAGCCGGGGATCGAGGCGAGCCACGCGTTGTACTCGTCGGTGTATTCAGCCGAAGGGGTAAGCAGTTTGATCACGCTGCCGAGCGAGCGCTGCGGGTCGAGTATTGGGCGGCTGTGGCGGTGGCTGTAGTCGGGTTTCTCCTCTGAGTCGGCTCGCCAGCGCGTCGAATAGTCCTTGCTGAAGAGTTCATCGAGCAGAGCGAAATCTTTTTGGATGTCGCGAACGAAGATGGGACCGCTGAGCATGTAGTCGCGGATCGATTTGCTGATCTCGCTCTTGCCGCCGCCGCTGACCGTGCACGGCTTGTGGCAGACGATGCCTTCGCCGGCTGTGCCGATCAAACGCCACGACGGAGCCGAGGGATGTTTTTCCATCTGCAGCTTGTAACCGCTGGGAGCCATGTAGACTTTGCCCGGCTCGAGCCGCAGCGAATGCGTTTGCCCTTCGCGCGTCCAGCGAATCTGCTGATCGTACAGACTGGCGCGCGCGTTCTCGGGAACGTAGATCAAATGTTGACAGTAGCGGTCGATGCCGTAGCCTTCCGGCTGAGCATCGACGAACTCGGCGTAGTCTTTGGCCACGTCGTCGAACGTGCGACCGTTGTAGCGCTGGCTGTCGAGCTGAAATTCATCGCCGAGAGAGTAACTTTGAAAGGCGAGCGCGCCGCCGGCGTGTTCTTCCTCGACATTGCCCATCAAATTGGCGGCGTAGCTGATCTGCGTTTTGACTTCCTTCTTGCAGTAGCCGTAGTAGTTGTCGGCGATCAGCGTGATCATGATGCCGGCCGACGTTCGGCAGGTAGCTTTGAACGCGCTGCCGTCGTTGTATTTTTCCGACGGATTGCGCCAGCACATCGCGTCGGCTCTTTGCCGCTCGGTGGCATCTTCCCAGCGCGGCAAGCCGAGCTCTTTCTTGGTGAGCCCGGTCAAGTGCGGCGCCAGGATCACGCAGCCCGAATGCCCCGACCAGCAGAGCACGTCCAGCCCGGCATCGTTCTCCGGCAGCAGCGGATCGCCCGCGTTGCCGAAAATCGATTCGACGAAATCGAGATTGCTGACCAGGCTGCCCGGGGCAAAGAAGCGGATCTCCATCGAGCGCTGGCGGCAGAAGTTTTCGACCGCCGGACAGACAAGTGGCCGTAGAAGCAGCGAAACAAAGCTCTTGGCCGGAGCGTCCGAATCGCGCGTGTAGGGCAAGACGAGCCAGTCCTCCGGCGGTTGAAGCGCCGCTCGGAAGAGATTGGCGAAGACTTGTTTCGGAACCGCACGCTTGTCGGCCGGGATCGGCAGTCCACCCTCGCATACATGAAAGGTGCCTTGCGTGGTGCGCCGGTCGGCTCGCGGGTTGTGCACCACGCCGTTGAACACGCGAGTGCTGGTGAGCAGATCGCTTTCGAAGCGGTCGCCGTGGGCAGGCAGGCTCAGCAGGCGAGCCATGCCGTGTCGGTCCAAGACCAGCGAGCGCGAGGGGAGCCGCAGCGGCGGGTCGAGCGCGAGGTCGGCGAAGTGGCTCTTGAGAAACGCCTCGAGCCGCTGGTCCACCGGCGCTCGGTAGTCGCCCAGCAATCGGTTCTTCTCCTGCAAGTTGGCCAGCAGGTTGCCGCTCCACATCTCGGCGCGGGCGGCTTCGCTGGGCAGCCGCAGGCCGGCCACGGCCATTTGCATGTGGAGGTAATCGCGGAGATTGCGAGCGCTGCGCTTGTCGCCCAGTTCGTCGACTTTCCAGCCCAGCGCCATCGCCGGATCTTCCACGAGCCACTCGTCGCCCAGTTGCTGCCAAGTTATCGCCATCGGTTGGTCTGCCTTGCTGTTCGTTGAAATCCGTCGGCTGACTTTTACCGCGGAGGACGCGGAGAGCGCGGAGTGTTTCCGCGGCCACCCTTGCTGGGAGAGAAGGCGGCGAGAGGCTATACTGTGGGCCCCGCATTCGGCCGGCTGATATGCGCGGTTCGTCGCCCCGGCTGCTTTCCCATCACACCTTTTGTTCGTTGGACTGCTCGCATGCCTCGGAAGCTTCTTCGCTCGTTTGTCCGGGCCGCCTTGGCCACTATCCTATGCTCGGTGACAACCACCGCTCAAGCGCAGACCGCACCGGCCGGTGCGTTTCGCACACCGCAAGGCTTCACCGTCGACTTGGTTTATCAAGTGCCGATGGAAGAGCAAGGCTCGTGGGTCTGCCTGTGCGTCGACCCCAAGGGACGACTGATTGCCTCTGACCAGTACGGCAAGCTCTACCGGGTGACGCTGTCGAAAAATGCCGACGGCAAGCCGGAAAAGGTCGAGGCGCTGGAAGTCGACATCGGTATGGCTCAAGGCTTGTATGCCTTCGACAACGTGCTGCTGATCAACATCAACGGCAAAGGCCCTGATGGCCCGGGTCTGTACCGGCTGACCGATACCGACAACAACGATCAATACGACAAGGTCGAACACGTTGTGCCGATCAAAGGCACCGGCGAACACGGTCCACACGCGATCATCCCCGGCCCTGACGGTAAGATCTATTTCTGCGGCGGCAATCAGTCCGACGTGCCCGAGAAGGC
>JBQCEI010000989.1:0-8746 GCA_051960375.1 Aureliella sp.
TCGAGCGGTTCTTGCACATCGGTGTTGTTCTTGGAAGCGATGTCCAAGCGAGCTTGACGTTCGGCGGGCGACTCGAGGCGGAGGAGTTTTACCAGCACAATCGCCTCGGTACGAATGGCTTCGTGCGGACTTTGCACCAGCCTTCTTACCTGCTCGCGGGCCTCGTCACTGAGTTCGATGTTAGCTGTCGTACGGAAGCCCGCATGTACGCCGCGCAGGCAACGCGTTTGCAACTCGGGGCTCTTCAGCGAAGCGATTTGCATCAGCGCTTGCGAGAGTTCCGCACCATCGCGCCGGTTGGCGATCATGTTGCAAAGCGGCTCGAGCAACGATTCGGCCTGCTCCAGTGACTTCCCATCGCCGAACAACCTCGCAAGCAACTCTCCGCCGCGACCCGGCACGGAGGTCAAGATCGCCAGCGTCATCCAGCGCTCGTGGCCATGCTCGCGAGCCAGGTCCGCAAGCGTTTCCAGCGCAACGGGCTGACGCGACTGGCCGAGCGACAAAGCCAGTTGCAGTCGCACCATCGCTTCGGGATCAGCAGCCGCCGCGAGCGATTTTTTGAAGAGCTCCGGCTCGGAATCGAACCAGCGCTCCGCAAAGCGCAGCGCTTGCCGTCGCACGCTGGGGTCCGCATGTTCGAGCGCAACCGCGACTTGGTCGGGAGCCAGCTTGCCCAGGCCGTCGAGCGTCTGCAGCGCGTTGATCGCGGCGAACGCTTCGGTCGACTCGCGAGCCAGCGCGGCTAGCTGCGGAGCGGCACCGGTTTGTTTACCCTCGACTAACAATCGTCGCGCGGTCATGCGCCGCCAATAGTGCGGGCTGACAACCTCGCGAGCCAACTGCTCGACAGCGAGCTGGCTCATGTCGGCGTCGGCGGACTGCTGCTGGTTCTCGTGCGTCAGTTTCCAAACGCGGCCGTGGTCGCGGCCGGCGACCAGGCCATAGAGTTGTTGCAAGTAGCGAGGAATCGCTGAGTAGTCTTCGATGATCTCGCGATAAAAATCGGCGATGTAGATGCTGCCGTCGGGTGCATGCGCCAGCGCGATCGCATGGAACCATGGGTCGCTCGAGGTGAGAAATTCCGAATGCGATTCGCTCTCAGGTCGGCTGAGCAGCAGGCGCGAACCATCGCGCGTGACGATCGCGCGATGGATCAGGTTCTGAGCGGGCTCGCACGCCAGGAGCTGGCCGCGCAGGCCGGGCAAGGCGCTGTCTTGATAGACCAGCGGCGAACAGGCCGAAGTGAAGTAACCGTTGGGGGCCGATTCCTGAATGCCGTAGCGGTCGCTGTAGTATTTGGAAAAGCCCGGGTCGGCGGCGCGCTGCGTGCGCCATGGATGCGGTTGGCTGGCCGGATAGACGCGCTGGTCAGAAGTAGCGGGCACATCGAGCCCTGCAGAGGCGACGTCGGGATTGCGAGCGAGATAACACCACTCAAATGGCGCGATAAAGATGCCAGGCGTTCGCGTTGAAATCGTGAACCGATCGCCCGACTCGGTAAACGCAAAGCCCATCGTCCCGGTGCCACCGACGATCGGTTCAATCGCCGTGCCATCAGCCTTGATGCGAAAATCAGTGCTCGGCAGTTCGACCGGCTTTGCCAAATACTTGCCGCGGATCGTACCGCCGCCCGCGCCGCGTCCGACATAAATCCAATCATCCGGACCGTACTGCGGACAATTGATGCTGCGTTCGAGCGGACCGGGTTTGAAGCCTTCGAAGAGCACTTCGCGAATTTCGGCTTGCCCGTTCCCGTCGCGGTCGGCCAGAAACAGGATTTGCGTTTGGCAAGCCGCGATGATGCCACCGCGAGTGGCACAGATTCCCAGGCAAGGTGGCAAGCGATCGGCCCAAGCTTGCGAGCGCTCGAACTTGCCATCAGCGTCCGCATCGATCATGCGTCGAATCGTGCCGTAAGTCTCCGCGGCCGCCGCTTGTTTATGCCGCTCGTCGGCTTGAATGCGACGCACAACTCGATCGAGCTTGCCGGTCTGGTTGAGCTCCTCGATGTCGTATTGCCCTTCGAGGTTGTAGCCATGCAATTCGCAGACAAACAACTGACCGCGCTCGTCCCAACAAAAGCCTGATGGCTCGCGCACCAGCGGCTCGCTGGCAACCAGTTCCACTCGAAACCCGTCGGGCACCTGAAAGCGCCGACTGCTCGCGTCGGCCGACATCGGCTCGGGCGCATCGGCAGGTTTGGAAATTTGCCCCCGGCCAACGTTTGAACACACAAGCAGCGAAACGCCACAAGCGAAGAATAGGCGAGCGGCTAACATGCGGGGACGCATCATGGCAAACCTCAGTTGCGACGGATCGGGCGCAAAGAGCATTCGGTAGGCGGGATAAAGGGGCGAAGCGATTATAACCGACGCCCTCCGCGCTCTTCGCGTCCTCCGCGGTTAAACCGGTCCCCTTCCCTGCCACAGCGACTCGGGCCAAGGATAGCTGCCCGGCTTGGTCACCAGCAGCGGCGCACGGGGATCATCGCTGCGCATGGCAACGCAGCCAGGCGCGAGTTCACCGACACCGTCGAATTGCGTCCAACCACAGCGATCGAACACCGCCCGCGCAGTGGCACCTCCTTCCAAGAACAGCGTGCCGATACGCTCGGCCTGCACACACTCGGCGACTCTCGACGAAAGCAACTCGAGCCAATAGGACGCCGGTGCTTGCGTCGCAGGTTCTCCGATGGCCAGCCAAACAGCTCCACGTTTTTTTAATTCGCTGCGAAACGTTGAGAGCTCGAACGAACTGGCGGGCAAACACGCGATGCCTTGGGCCTGTGCCTCGCGCTGGCGGCCGTGTTGCCAACCGGTTCGGCTGCCGCATACCAGACACCATGGAGCGGGCAGATCGGGCGGGGCGAGCGTTTGTTCCCGATGGCCTCGCTGACCGAGAAACGCTGCAAAAAACTCGGCGCCGCCGGCCGGCAAGACGTCTTGCGCAAGCCCGCTGGCATAGCCACGAAGATCGTCGCTCGAGCGGACGTCGGGCACTTCGATTCTCACGTCATGCGACTTAAGAAGTTCGTAAACGTTGCTCGAGGTGCGCGGATGCTCAGGATCGTCGGCCAGAGACGACTCGGTGAGCCGCGTGCCGCTGACAAAGTAATCGCCCCCCTGAATCGTGCGGCCTCGGCCGGGGTTGGCCGGACAGAGCAAGGCGCGGTGCCAATGGGGCAGTTGCAATAACGCTTCAATCTCAGCGGCAGGATGCCCGCGCAATAGCGAATCGGTTTTCTTGTAGAGATTGGAGTGCGCTGCGGCAAAGGCGCCCGCGAAGTCCAACGTGCGAGCTGCAGCCTCACGAGCGGTGAGCCTGCGCGTGTCGGTGTCGTAGCACAGGACCGTATGAGGTTCGCTCTGCGGGGCGGCGCTTGGCTCGGCGCTGGTGAGTACTTGGGCGCGAAATCCAAAGCGCAACGCGACGCCGGCCAGTTCCGTCGCGCCGGTCAGGTCGTCGGCGAGCACGATGAACGGTTCGGTCATCCCGAGCTTCCCAACATTTGCATGCTTCGTTATTTACCGCGGAGGGCGCGGAGAGCGCGGAGGACAGCCGTGCCCGACGACGCTGGCTACTCCTGGCCTGACAGCGAGGCGAGCAAGCGCTGGAGGGCTTGCGGCTCGGGAGGTTTGACCAGGTGATAGTCAAAGCCTGCTTCGGCGGTGCGGCGGCGATCTTCTTCCTGTCCCCAACCGGTCAGCGCGGCCAGGACCGTGCGTTCCAAGCCGGGTGTCGTGCGGACTCGGTAAGCCACTTCGTGGCCATCCATGCCCGGCATGCCGATATCGAGGAAGATCAGATCGGGTCGGAACTCCTTAGCGATCTTCAAAGCCGATGGCCCATCGTGAGCGACGCGGACATCGTGTCCTTGCATGCGCAGCAGGATTGAAAGACTGATAGCGGCGTCTTGGTTATCGTCGACGACCAGCAAGCGATGGCGACCGCTCGCGGCTGGCGCGACTTGTTCGGTCGCAGACTCGCCGCCGCGCGGTTCGCGGTGTTTGGCCGTCAGCGGCAAGCGAACCACAAATTCGCTTCCCTTGCCCAGGCCGGGGCTCGACACCGTCACTCGGCCACCGTGCATTTCGACAAGGCTCTTTACCAGTGTCAGTCCGATGCCGAGCCCTCCCTGGGCTTTGGTGGAAGCATGGTCCGCTTGCACGAAGAGTTCGAACACGTGGGACAGCATCTCCGGGGCGATGCCGATGCCGGTGTCGCGAACGCGGAGCACGGCCTGATCGGCTTCGCGCGAGGCGGACAGCCAAATACTCCCGCCCGGTTCGGTGTACTTGGCCGAATTGGTCAGCAAGTTGCCGATCACCTGAGCCAGCCGCACCGGATCGGCGTCGAGCAACAACGAATCGGGCTCGAGCGAAATATCGAGCGAGTGACCTTGTTGCTGAATCGTCGGCTCGGCCGTCTCGACCGCGCGAGCGACGATGGTGGCCAGTTCTACTCGTTCTTTTCGCAGCTCGATCTTGCCTCGCATGACGCGCGAGACATCGAGCAGATCGTCGACCAGGCGCACCAGATGGTGCACTTGCCGCTCCATCATTTCGCGCGTCTCGAGTGCCGTCGCGGCGTCGACGTTGGGCATCTTCAATATCTGCAGCGAATTGCGGATCGGCGCCAGCGGGTTGCGCAGTTCGTGGGCTAGCGTCGCCAGAAACTCGTCCTTGCGCCGGTCGGCTTCCCGCAGTTCGCGGTACAGCTGCGTATTCTCGATGGCGATCGCGCCGCGGTCGGCCAGATCCTGGGCCACCGCCAGATCGGTCGCGTCGTACAAATGGCCCGATTCGGCGGTGATGAACGTGACCACCCCCAGCGTCTTGCCGCGCACCTTCAGCGGTACGCCGATGTACGATTTCAGTCCGAGCTCGCGCATGATGCCGAGCAGTTCCGGATCTTTCACGGACCGCACCAACAGCTCGTCGGTGATCTCGTGAACGAGTTCGGCTTCGCCGCTGCGGACGATATGCCACACGCCTTGAGGGGCGTTGCGGTCGGCCGGGAAGCGGCGATGCACTTCGTGCGCTAGCGCCACTTTCGACGGATCGACATGCGCAACGGCCACCCGCCGCAGCGAGCCGTCGGCTTGGACCATATCGACGGCGACCCAGTCGGCGAAGTAGGGCACGGCCAGCGAAGCCACGAATTGCAGCGTGCTTTCGAAATCGACCAACACCGCCAGAGCCGCGCTGGCATTGGATAGAAAGCGAGCCGTTTCCTCCGACCGCTTCTGTTCGCTCACGTCCATGGCAATGCCGATCATGCGCTCGGTTTTGCCGTCGCTGCCGATCAAGGCCATGCCTTTGCTGGCGATCCAGTGGATACCGCCGTTGGGCCAAGTGACGCGATACTCGATGTCGAATCCCGAGCTTTCATTGACGGCTTGCTCGATGTCGCTGCGGGTCGCTTCCAAGTCGTCGGGATGGACTAGCTGCAGGAACGCTTCGAAAGTGCCGCCAAAGCTGTCCGGAGGCAGGCCGAGCATCGGTTCGAGATTCTCCGACCACTTGATTTGACCGGTCCGCATGTTCCAGTCCCATACGCCCATCCGGCCGGCTTGGAGGGCCAATCGCAGACGCTCTTCGCTCTCGCGCAGGGCCGCATCGGTTTGCCGCCGCGCCGTGATGTCCTCGTGGACCAGGATCACTTCGCGGACTTGCCCCAGCTCGTCTTTAAGCGGATAGGCGACGGCCGATACCCAGCGCTCCGGGTGCGAATGGCGAGTGCGATCGGGCAGCGTTTCGTTCGGATCGTATTCGATCGCCGGCACGATGGATGGCTCACCCTCGAAGGCGCGGCGAATGTAAGGCAGAACACCTTTGGCTTCGAGCTGCGGATCTTGGAGGACGTTGTAGTCCGGAATTGCATCGAGCGTGAGCCCCCAAAGCTCCTCCCACGCACGATTGACGCGGAGCGTGCGGCCATCGGGCGCGAAGACTTGAATGCTGAAAGGCGCCTGCTCCATCAAGCCGCGGAACCGGCCTTCGCTCTCGCGCAGCGCCTCCTGGCTCTGCTTCCGTTCGCTGATATCGCGGAATACGAGCACGCTGCCGATGACTTTGCCCGCGGTATCGAGGATCGGCGCGGCGGAATCGTCGATCGGCCGCTCGATCCCCTGCCTCGAGATGAGGATGGTGTGATTGGCCAGGCCGACGATTCTTCCTTCGCGCAGAGCTCGCAACGCCGGATTGTCGACCGGCTCGCGCGTGTCCTCGTTGACGATATGGAAGACTTCGCTGAGGCTATGCGAAAAGGCTTCTTCGTTATTCCAGCCGACGAGTTCTTGGGCGATCGGATTGAGGAATTCCACACGTCCTTCAGCGTCGGTGCTGATCACCGCATCGCCGATGCTCGCCAAAGTCACATGCAGCCGCTCGCGTTCCTTTTGGATGAGCAGAGCATTCTCTTCGGCCATGCGGCGGGCCGTCGATTCTTCCACCAAGCGGCGAGCGTTCTCTTCGGCTCTTTTGCGATCGGTCATATCGCGCGTGATCTTCGAAAAACCGATCAGTTTGCCGGTGCTGTCGCGCAGCGCCGTGATGATGACGTTGGCCCAGAACTGCGTCCCATCCTTGCGGACGCGCCAGCCCTCATCCTCGAAGCGACCCTCGGCCTCGGCCATCTTCAGCTCGTAGGCAGGCCAGCCTCGATCGACCACATCTTGAGGGTAGAAGTTCGAAAAATGCTTGCCGATGATTTCCTCGGCGCGATAACCTTTGATGCGCTCGGCTCCTGGGTTCCAGGAAGCGATGTGTCCATGCGGATCGAGCAAGAAGATCGCGTAATCCTTGGCCGATTCGACGACCAGGCGAAATCGCTCTTCACTCTGCCGCAGCGCTTCTTCGGCCTGCTTGCGAGCGGTCAGATCGCGCGTCACTTTCGAGAAGCCTCGCAGCTTTCCATCCGAGCCATACAGAGCGGTGATGATGACGTTGGCCCAGAACTGCGTACCGTCCTTGCGGACGCGCCAGCCCTCGTCCTCGAAACGCCCCGTCGCGCGAGCGACCTTCAATTCATGCTCGGGCCAGTGTCGCTGCTTGGCTTCCTCGGGATAGAACTCTGAAAAATGCTTGCCGATGATCTCTTCGGCCGCGTACCCTTTCAGCCGCCGTGCCCCGGTGTTCCAGGTCATCACGCGTCCATCGGGGTCGAGCATGAAGATGGCGTAGTCGGAAGTCCCCTCGACCAGCAGCCTCATTTGCTCCGCTTCGCGCTGCGCTTGCTGCTTGTCCAGAAAAATATCGACCAGGCCGCGCACCTTGGCTTGCAGAACGACCGGGATCAGCGGCTTGATCAGAAAGTCGACTGCCCCCAGGGCGTATCCCTGCTCGACTTCATCCCGATCGATTTCGTTGCCGGTAATAAAGATGATCGGCGTGTGCTGCGAGCGCGGGTGCTGGCGAATTCGGCGCGCCGTCTCGAAGCCGCTCATGCCGGGCATCATCACGTCGAGCAGCACGACCGCAAAATCCTCTGCCTCGAGCCGCTTGAGCGCATCTTCGCCCGAGTAGACTTCGACGAGCGTATGGCCGAGCCCTTCCAGCACCGCCCGCAGTGAAACGAGATTGGCCGGATTGTCGTCGACCAGCAAGATGCTAGCGGCAGGCTGCGGCGAGTTGGGCGATAAGTTGCTTGGATTTTCCGGCGGTTCCGCCATGTGCCGTATTCTTGGTAAAGACAGGTAAACTAGCTAGTACCGGCTTGCACCGGTCGGGCGCCAGACGCAATGGGTCATTTTACTAGAGAGCCCGTTTGGCGACAGGCACTGTACGGAGATGTACGTCACGAGTCTTTGACGCAGAGACGCGGAGTGCAAGACGCTGAGGACGCGGAGGGATCGAAGGGGGGACCTGGTGTCAATAAAAAAACCCCGGCATGATTAGCTGTCTAACCTTGCCGGGGCACATTGATCAGAACGAGCATTCGTCGGGCTTGAAATCACTTTGCTAATGGTGTTTGGCGTCTTCCAGACTTGCAGCCCGACGCCCGTTTCTGGTTATTGTCGCGATCATTTGTCTCCAGCTTATTCCGTGCCTCCTATTTCGGTTTTTGCAATTTTCCGGTTCGGTTTGTTACGGTTTTCGGTTTGATGCTCTCGCTGTTTTCGATAAAGCGTCTCCGTTAACAAGCTGAGGAGGGAGTTACCAAGACGGACACCATGAACAAATGGCCAGCAACCGATGGGCCAAGCAATCGGATACGCGATACCCGTAGGCAGACATTCTTCCCTGCGTCCTCTGCGTCTTACACCTCCGCGTCTCTGCGTTAAATGACGCTGCTCAGTCGAAAACCACTGGACGAACATCGACCTGTTGCACTGATCTCTCAGCGGTCATAGCTCGTTTGTACCGCTGTGCAACCTCTCCGCGCTCTCCGCGCCTCCGCGGTTAAAATCAGCGCTTCTCGACAGCGAACACGACCTTGACATGCCCCCGCCGCCCCGACAGGTCGACCGACCCTTGCTCATCGAGGGCCAGCTCTTCATCCGCGCACCGAGCTTGCGTGCAGCGATAGCCATCCGGCACGCGGGCCCGCAAGAGGATTTTGCTTGCAGGCTCTCGATCGGCCAGCGCGGGCAAGTCGACTTCGGCGATAACATGGCCGGCGCTGAGCTGCGAAGTCAGCGTGCAAGAGACCGGGCCAAATGCGGTCGGCGCCGCTTGGCAACGAACAACTTGTCCGTCGGCGAGCCAGCGGCGCGGCGTTGCGGCCATCAGCCTGAGCGTAT
>JBQCEI010000990.1:0-4920 GCA_051960375.1 Aureliella sp.
TGCCCGGACGAGTCACGCAGCGGAGCAAAGATCGAATCGACATCGCGGCGCCCCAGGTCAGGGAAATGTGCGGTGAAGACATCGCGAACCGTTTCTCCATTAGCTACTCGGCTGAGGACCGATTCGATGCTCTGTCCAGCGCACGCCTCGAGCCAGCCGGCTTCTTCAAAGCGCCGGCCGATGACTTCGCCGCGCGAGCGCTGCATCAGCGTAAGGGGAGTTTGGTTGACTTCCACCACGACGCCCTCGAGCGTCAACACGCAGACGAAGCCGAATTGAGCATCGAGAATCTGCCGCAGGCGATCGCGCTCCTGTTGGAGTGCGGTGGCGGCTTGCTTGCGCTCGGAAATGTCGCGGATCGTACCCGTTACCAGCGAGGGCTTGCCATGTTCGTCGTAGTCGACCACGCCGCGCGTATGCACCCACAGGTAATCGCCCGCTTTTCGCCGCAAACGCACTTCCATATCAATCAGCAGACCGCTCTCCAAATGCCGGTCGACGCTTTCCAAAACTCCTCGGCGCTCGTCGGGATGTAAGACGCCCTTGAACGATTCGAAGTCGCTTGGCAATTCGCCATCTGCGTAGCCCAGCATCATCGAGAAGCGCGGCGAGTAGACCATTTGGCCGGTCGCGAGGTTCCATTCCCACAAGCCGTCGTTTGCCCCTCGCTCGGCGCGACGATAACGCGCTTCGCTGCTACTGAGCGCGGTCTGAATCGCGACCTGCTCGGTTATGTCGACCGAGATGCCCATCACTTTGCCGTCTGCGAGCGGCACATAATTGACGCGGATGACGCGACGATTCTTGCACGTGAACTCGCATTCGGACTTTTGCCCCTTTCGAGCTACATCGAGCGCGGCGGTCACGCGCGGCCGGTCGGTCTCCACGACGTAGTCGAGGCAACGAGCACCGATGACGCTTGCTTCGGGCTCGTTGACCATCCGAAGACCGGCCGGGTTCATCCACAGAATGCGGCCCTCGTGGTCGAGCTCGTGAATGCAGTAAGGCGCATTCTCCACTAAGCCGCGAAAGCGAGCCGCGCTCTCCGCGGCATCATCTCGCTCCGGTGTTGGCCGCGGATCGAACTCCTGCAATCCGAACGCTAAATCGCCCCGCTCGTCCACTACCGGCCTCCTACACCGCGCAGCGGACGATCGATGTCGATCCGCCGGCTTCCAACCCCTTCACATCACTCTCAGAAGATCCCGTCAGGCGGCAGATTGTATCAGCCGCATGCGTCGGAACCGTGCGCCCGCTCGCCACTAAACCGCGATCGACGGCGAAATTAACAGGCAGTTAGGCGACAGTGTCAACGCCGAGTAAACGGCACGGTGCCGCGATATCAAAAGAATATCGCCGGTTTAGTTTGGTCGCAATGAGAGCTGAGAAATCGCCGGGGCACTGTTTTGTAACCCGAGGCGACGGCAAATCCGCGTGTCACTGCCCCAGTTGGCCGGTCGATGCGGCGAGTTGTTGGACGATCGCTTTGCGAAGATGCGACATCGCCAGCGCATAGTTCCAGTACATGACGGCGAGCAGACCGCCTACGACGATGCCCAAGCCTTCGAAGATGACTTTGGTGGCTACCGCCGTTACGTCGGGACCCGATGGCCCGTTCCAGGCCGCCATCGCCAACAGGGCTGCCAAGAGTACGCAGGCTACGGCGGCGACTGCGGCGGTGATCAAGAAGTTGCTGAAGAGAGTCCAGCCGAGCGCATCGGTGCGACTGACCACATCGTCGCGACCGAGCGAGCTTGCGGCTCGGCGCAGAAATACCGTGAAGCACACGGCGGCCCCGGCCTGGAAACATGCGACTAGCACTAGTCCCAATGCGAGATCGATCTGGCTGCTGCAATAGGCCAGCGCCGCCAACGCGACGAACGCCAAAAACTGGCATGCTAAGGACAGAGCGATCGGCATTTTGCGAGCGATCGGCGCGCTGAAACACATCCACCTGCCAGCCGCATCGGGCACCGCCGCTACTGCCACGCTGGTCAACCACCACCGCGCGTCGGCATGGACCGACCACAGCACGTACGCCACCGCGGGCAAAGCCGCAAATACGCTCAAGCTGACCAGCGCCAGATCGAGCCCGCGCACCACCACGCGCCACGGGTGATCATCCACGTAATCGATTTCGAAGCGTTCTCTCTCGACGGACGTGATCATAGTTGTGCCGTGAACGAGGAATAGAGAGATTGATCAGTGGCGGACTGGATCAGCCCCGAACGCGACAGCGTCCGGTTTCCGGCGGGGAACCGTGCGCTATCGCCCAGCCGCCGTTGGGGGATCTTTGCCAGGAGAGTGACGGCCATTCGACTTCTCTCCCCCTCGCCCCGCTTCGGGGTGAGGGGGCCGGGGGTGAGAGGCCCTCGCTGCGGCGCGCATTGCTCAAACGCGCCGCATCACGAGAGCATCCCTTCGCGCTCGGGCTGCGATACGACTTCGTCGATCACGATCTGAACCGAGCCATGCGGAACTCGCCATGGCACGACATCGCCGGCGCGATAGCCGAGGATGGCGGTGCCGATCGGGGCGAGGATCGACAGCTTGCCTTGGGCGATGTTGGCGTCGCGCGGGTAAACCAGCGTGTAGATTTCGACATCTTCTTCGCCCAGCTCGCGCAGCTGCACCGTCGAGTTCATCGTCACGACGTCGGCCGGTACGCAGTCCGGTTCGACGACTTCCGCCACTTCCAGCTCCCGGCGCAAATCATCCAAGTACGGTTTGTCGGCCAGCGCTTGAGTGACATGGCTTGACAACAGTGCGGTGAGGCGACGGTGATCGTCGACCGTGACAATGATCTTCTTCTTTCCCAATTTCTTACGAGCCATAGCCTGATCCAATAAGCCAGTTCGCCAGCCGCTTCCGGAGACTGGCGCCTAACGAACAAATCCTGAGCGAAAACTACCAACCTTCGAAACAACCTGTTCGCGACGACGAGTTGGAGAAGACGAGTTCGAAAAGCATTTAGCAACTTCCGAACCAGTCGCACCGAACCGCAGGCCCCGCGCAAGCGCGGCCGCGATAAGTAGTGAGAAATGTGCATCGAGCCCGAACCGCCCAGCGACGCGGTTACGACTTGCTGGCTTGTGGTGTCAACTTGTGTTGACAGTGTCTACTCCGCAGGACAGGCTCCGCGCCGCCTGCGGGCCCGCCGATGACCAGCTTGAACCACTGGCCGCTCACGCGAGCAAGTGAGTCTTCTCTTTGCAGTTGCACTTGCAGTGCCACAAGCCTGGTTAAGCGTTTGCGACTAAGAGTCTTGAGGACCAAAGGTCCGCAATTCCTTAGCCCAGCCCAGCGGGCTGGGATCGCTTTGCGCCCGCAACATCCCAGCCCGGCGGGCTGGGCTAAGGAGTCGCGGGCCTTTGGCCCTTAAAGCAAATGGCACACAATCATTCGCGAAAAGCCGACGCGGAGATGCCGTGCTTTTTGAGTAACTTGTGCATACCTTGACGCGACAAGCCCGCTTGCTGAGCGGCCTGCGAGATGTTGCCGTCGTGTTTCTCGAGCAGCATGGTCAGATAGCTGAGCTCAGCGCTATCGAGCGCCTCTTCGCGCGAGATCTCCGGTAAGACGGCGACCGCATGAGGCTTCGGATTGGAACTTTCGCGCAGCTGCTTGGGCAGCTCAGCCAGTTCGACTCGATGGCTGCGGGCAAGCGCGATGGCTCGCTCGACCACGTTTCGCAGCTCCCGTATGTTGCCCGGCCAATGGTACTCTCGAAAACGCTTCTGCACTTCCTCGGAGAATTCGTCGACGCGAGCATCGTCGGGCTGCAACACTTTGAGAAAATGCCGCGCGAGCAACACGACGTCTTCACCGCGCTCACGCAGAGGCGGAAGTTCGATGTGGATCACGCCGAGCCGATAATAAAGATCGCGCCGGAATCGGCCCGCGCTGACGTCGGCTTCCATATCGCGGTTGGTCGCGCAAATGAAGCGCGTGTCGACGCGCACCGGCGTCGCTTTGCCGACCGGCGTGAAGGACTGCTCCTGAACGGCGCGCAGCAGTTTCGCTTGCGAAGGCAGCGGCAGTTCGCCCACTTCATCGAGAAACGCCGTTCCCTGATCGCAGCGCAACAGTAGCCCGTCGTGATCCTTGATCGCGCCGGTGAATGCTCCCTTGGCATGGCCGAATAGAACCGATTCGAACAACGCCTCGGGAACAGCCGTGCAGTCGATAATCTGAAAATTGTGAGCGCTGCGGCGGCTGTGGCGATGGATCGCCTGCGCGATGACTTCCTTGCCCGTGCCGCTTTCGCCAGTAATCAGGATGTTCGTATCGGTCTGCGCCACGCGATCGATGATTTCGAGCACTTCGAGCATTTGCGGACTGCGGCCGACGATCTCGGGAAATTTCTCTGCCAGTTCGGCGCGGTCGGCTGATTGTTCGCGCGCGAGCGGCTGATGCGCGGACTGAGCCAGCACGCGCTGAATGCTGGCGAGCAGGTCCTCAAACTTCACTGGCTTGAGGAGATAGTCGGCGATCCCTAGCCGCACTCCTTCGATGGCCGTCGGCAGCGACGGGACGCCGGTGACCACGATCAAGGGAATGTGGGGCCACTGCGAGCGGCCTTCGCGCAGCAACTCCAGCTTGAGATTGCCGGGCATGTTGAGGTCCGACAGAATCAAGTCGAACGAGCTCCGGCGCAGACTCTGAATCGCTTCGCGCGAGTTCGACACGCACTCGCATTCAAAGCCGGCCTTGCGCAGTAGCTGCCCTGTGGTCCGCAAGTAGAGCGGCTCGTCGTCGGCGATCAGGATGCGCTTGGGGTTTGGTTGGGGGTGCATAGGATTTGAAGCAGCCTGTGGAAAAAATGATCGCATGAAGCAGGTTTGCGCGTGTCAACCCCAGCCCCTCACCCCCCCCGGCCCCCTCTCCCCGAAGCGGGGCGAGGGGGAGTCAAGAAAAGAG
>JBQCEI010000991.1:0-2417 GCA_051960375.1 Aureliella sp.
CCGATCCTCGAGCCAGCGCTGACGCGCATGTCGATGAAACTCACTTGGTTTCAGCTCGGCCGCGACGACGATCGCAGCTTCATCGGCAATCCGACTTTGATCCCGCTGGTGACCGACGTCCGCAATCGCATGCAGACGTATACGCAGGAACTGCAACTGGCGCTGGCTTGGGATTACCAAGATCCGCTGCCCGATGAAAAGAACTTGCCGTGGCGCGCCAGCCAGATGGCCAGCGAGCCGCAGCTGACCGCCCGCGAACTGAAAAGCTATTTAAGTTCGCCTGAAAAGGCAGGGCAGACGCGGTGGATCACGCTCAATCCGTTGCCGGCCAGCCGCTATCGGATGCTCGACCGCGTCCGCGATCTGGCCGAACGCATGATCATCGTCAAACAACAAAAAGTGGAAGCGGCGTTTGTCACTCGGCCGCTCGATCACGATACCGGCATCTTCAATCCCGATGCTTCGGTGGGCGATTTGTTCTTGCCGTGGCGATTGCTCAACCAGAACCTGGCCACGGCCAGCTACCTCGGCTCGATCAACATGCCCGGCGGCAGCACCAACTACATCTTCGCCGAAGGGGATACCGGCTTCATGCTGCTGTGGAATGATCGCACGGCGGACGAACAACTTTACCTGGGCGACAACATCCGCGCGACCGATCTCTGGGGCAGGCCGCTGGCGGTCGAGAACGTGCACTCCGATCGCAACGCGCCGGAGCAGCGCTTGACGGTCACTCCTTGGCCGGTTCTGGTGACCGGCATCAGCGTTCCGATTGCCAACTGGCGAATCCGCTTCAAGCTGCAGAATCGCAGTTTGCCGAGCAGCCTGGCCCAGCGCACCGAGCTGCCGATCTCGATCGAGAACACGCTCAGCGCGAGCACCTACGGCACGGTGACGCTGCACGCGCCGACGCTGCTGGGAGGCAACAGCGGCGGCACGCCGGTGCAGTTGACGGCCGGCCAGCAACAGCAACTCAACCTGCCGATGCCGCTGCGCAACGACGCCTCAGCGGGCAAACATTCGTTACGATTCGACTTCCAGCTCGCCGGCCAACGCGATTACTCCTTCAGCGTTTACGATTGGCTCACGTTGGGAATTGGTGATGTCGAACTACTATGGGAGACGCTCGAGCTGACCGAAGTGGGTGCATCGCTGCGCGTCGAAATCATCAACCGCGGCCTGCGGCCGGTGAGCTTCGACTGCAAGCTGTTCCCGCTCCAGCAGCCTTACCGTCGCTTTCAGATCTCCGACGCTCCACCTGGACATACGGCGCGCGACATCTTCTTGCCGCTCGACGACGCCCCGGCCGATTCGGTGCTCTGGATCCGCTGTGAGGAATTCGGAACCGGGCGAGTCCTCAACTACCGCGTGCCGCTGCAGGCGGTCGAGGAACGGTGAGGCAAACGACGCTGCCGCAGGCGACAGCCGGAGCAATCAGCCGCAGGGCGTTAGCCCGCGGTTGGGCAGGAAGCAACCGGACGCTACCGCGTTCCGGCTGATTCAATCGACGGGCCGGCGGTCCCCGGTTGGCCCCGACGGCGCAATGGCGGTTTTGGTCCGACACGTGCACAGCGGTAGAGGGGCCGGTCGATGAGGGTGACCGGACCGCCGCCGGTTGAGCCTCACGGCAGCTTTGAGCTCGCCGGGCAGCGATCGAGGGCTCCGCGCGGGCAAAGTGAACCAATTGCAAAGAAATGGGCAGTCTGCGTTGCCTCCGATGGCCGTAACGTTAATACTAGGAACCTTTCCGAAGTTTCAATAGCCACCAGCGGCAATTCGGCAGAAGAGACTTGAGCAGCCTCAATAACAGGAATAAGCTCGACATGACTCCGGCGGACCGAACAAGCGACAACTCGCCGGAGGAGACTCCGATGTCTCCAGATCAATCGAGCGGCAAAACTCGCAGAAGGAAAAAAGCGAGAATGGCGGAGTGCTTGCATTTGGAACAGCTGGAATTGGGCGCCGTTTGGACGAGTCCTTCGCGAACCGTCACCGAAACGGATGTAGTCTTCTTTGCCGGCATGACGGGCGACTATGACCCGCTGCATACCGATCACGAGTATGCCGCCAAGTCGCATTACGGCAAACCGATCGCGCATGGCTTGCTCGGCCTGTCGCTGATGGCCGGTCTGAGCAGCACGACGCCGCGCCTCCGCAATCTGGCTCTGATCAAAGTCGATAGCTGGGACTTCCACCGGCCGATTTATGTCGGCGACACGATCCACGTGGTCAGCATCGTCGAGCGGATCACGCCCCGCGGCCGCCGTAGCGGCGAAGTCGTCTGGCATCGCAAACTGATGAACTCGCGCGGCGAATGCGTTCAGTCGGGCCGCATCACCACGATCGTCGCTCGCCAAACGTTCGCCCCCCGCTCGCCGCGGATCTTGACCTCGCGCATCGCAATCGACGAAGTCTCG
>JBQCEI010000992.1:0-3808 GCA_051960375.1 Aureliella sp.
CTCGTGCTCGTGCTCGTGCTCGTGCTCGTGCCTGAAGCCTGAAGCCTGAAGCCTGAAGCCTGAAGCCTGAAGCCTGAAGCCTGAAGCCTGAAGCCTGAAGCCTGAAGCCTGAAGCCTGAAGCCTGAAGCCTGAAGCCTGAAGCCTGGGAGATGCTCGTGTCGGGACGTTGGTTTACGTTGGCAATCGTAGCCGTGTGCGTGGGGCTGGTCCTGGCGGCCCTGTGGCAGCGTTCGCGCGATACTTCGCGGATTCGCGAGTTTTGGGGAGCGGGTAACGCTAGGCTCATCCAGCAGGCGCCCAAGGTCGGCCTGCGCGTTGATGGGCTAGCCGCCGCTGGCGACGCTCCGTCGCTCGCGGGCCAGCGCGGTTGGCGGGACATCTCGCGGGCACCGGGGCTGGTGCACTTGCGAGCCACGCTGGTCGACGATCGCTATTTTCGCTGGCCCGCTCGCGAGGCGACGGGTCGCGAACGCACGGCCAGCGAGCCCGCCTTCCGCGTGCTGCGTTTCTCAGACTCCGAAGGCTTCGTCGATGTGGCGATCGACACCGAGCAAGGAGTCGTCGTGCATCTGGCCGAGGGGCGGGCCGTTGAGATCATCCCCGCCAGCCGCGACGCGCTGGCTGCTTACTTCAAATCCTCCGCGCTCTCCGCGCCTCCGCGGTAAAAACTTCTTACGCTTCCGCCGCGATCGGCTCTGCAGAGGCAGCCGTCGGCGCATCGGCCTCGCGCGGCCAGAGCACGAGCATGGCGAACAGGCCGATCAACGGCGCCAGCCCCACGATGGCGATCCCCAGATCGAACGAATGATACGCGTCGACGTAGCGACCGAAATATTTATGGACCGGCGAGGGAAGAAGCCAGCCGAGGAACGACAGTACGCCGGTGATTTTGCCAACGTGCGCCGCGCTGACTTCCTGCGTGAAGGAGTAGTAACACGGGAACAGTCCCAATGTTCCCGCGCCGATCACGAGCAGGATCCCTAGCAACAGTGGCCCGCTTGGAAGCACGGCGGCCACGCAGGTCAGTGCCGAGAGCAGTGCACAAAGTCCATAGACCGTCAAACGCGAGCCGTGGGCCGTCATGCCGCTGCGAGCCAGCCACAGCGCCGCCGCGCCGGCCAGCAAACAACCGACGTCCGTCGCGATGTAGTAAGCCGAATTGAAGAGCCAGGTCGTCGTCTCGGCGTAGCCGCGTCCTTCATGCAAGAATTTCGTCAGCCACGCGCGAATCAGCTGCCATGTCGTGTTGATCGCCAGAACCATCAGCAGCAGCGCCCAGAACTTGCGATTGGTAAATAGCGACAGCAACCAAGGACCGGTTGCCAAACGCCCGCTTGCGGACGGCTCACCTGCGCCGCGCCGCGAGCCAACGTGCGGCTGATCGATTGTGCCGCCGCGCATCACCAGCGTCCAAAGCACCACCCACACCAGCCCCACGGCTCCGATGATCAGAAAGGGAGGCCGCCAAGCGTTCGGCTCGGTGGTGGCGCCGACCAGGGCAAAGATGATCAGCGGCGTAAGGACCGCACCCAGCGACGCACCGCTTTGCAAGATACTGTTGCCCAGCGGCCGATCGCTGCTACTTAAAATCGCATGCGTGACTACCAACGCGCACGGCCAGTGCCCCGATTCGAAAAATCCGAGCAGCACGCGGCAATAATACAGCGACGTGTATCCGTCGGTCAGACCGGTCACAAAACCGACCGCTGACCAGGCGAGCAAAACCAGCGGATACAAAATCCGCACCGGCATCACATCGGCCAGGTAGCCCCACACCAGCGAGCCGCAGGCGAACGCGACGCCGAAGACGGTTTCGAGTTCTCCGTACTGTTCTTGCGTCAACTGGAATTGAACGGTGATCCGCGGCGCCAGGTTGGCAAGCGTCTGGCGGTCCATGTAGTTGATCATCGTGGCGAGCAAGAGAATCAAGCTGACGCTCCACTGCCACCGGCCCATGTGTGACGATTTGAAGCTGACCATGACCGGGCTGCTTATCTGCGAGGAGAGGAGGCGGGAAAGCGACGGTGGGGATAAGCGCTATAGCATAAAACTCCGCCGCGCCGCAAACCAGTCAGCCACGCGCGCCGTTCCCCCTCCGCGCGCTCCGCGCCTCCGCGATGAAAAAATTGCGCGCCGAGCCCCGAACCCCGCTTGATTTTTCTCCTCCAAATACGCAATGATTATCGAGTCGACGCCACCGGCTAGCCGATGTGAACGTTTGTCCCGGCCGTGCTGATCAGCATGGCGAATGCAAGCGTCAAAAAGCTAGCAGCGGAAACATGCGAAGGTCCCTTGCGGGCCTGAGCGAGTTACCTATAATCCTTTCCCACTGGCGGGAACGAACCGATCGCAAACGACTTTTCCCAGTCGCGATCGGCGTCGATGTTCCGGCGAAATGCCTCGAGCGTCGCACAGCCACCAAGCCATGAATCCCAATGGGCCATCAAGCCAGCGGATCAAGTGGACGGTTGCAGTGACGTGATGGAACAAAAAATGCGGGTGTAGCTCAGTTGGTAGAGCACAACGTTGCCAACGTTGTTGTCGTGGGTTCGAATCCCATCACCCGCTCTTTCTTTGGCCAGGAAGCCCGCCTTGGCACAAGCCTCTTGAACTACGGAACTACGTACAATGGCCAGCACGGAACTGGAACAGACCGCGACCGACACCCCGGAAACTCCCAAGCTCGAGTTTGATGTGAAGGTGGAACCGGTTTCGGCTTGTGAACGCCACGTCGTCATCACCATCCCCCGCGCCGAAGTCGATCGCTATCTGAAGCGCGGTTTCGACGAAGTGACTCCCAAGGCAGAATTGCCCGGCTTTCGCGCCGGCAAGGCGCCGCGCAAGCTCATCGAAAGCCGCTTTAAGAGCGAAGTGGCCGAGCAGGTCAAGAGCTCGCTAGTCATGGAAAGCCTTCAGCAAGTGACCGAAGGTGGTCATTTCTCGGCGATCAGCGAACCAGCCTTCGACTACAAAGCGATCGAAGTTCCCGCCGAAGGGGATTTTCGATACGAGTTCGACATCGAAGTGCGTCCCGACTTCGAAACGCCGAAGTGGGAAGGGCTCGACCTGAACCGTCTGGCGCTGGATCTGACCGACCAAGACGTCGATCGCCAGACCGCTCGCACGCTGTCTCGCTTTATGCAAGGCGAACCGGTTGACGGCGAAGCTCAACCCGGCGACGTCGTGACGCTGAACATTCGCTTCTTCGACGGCGACCGCCTCTTCTCGGAAGTCGAAGAAGAATCGGTGCCGCTGCGTCCGG
The DNA here is from genome assembly GCA_051960375.1 of Aureliella sp. Classification (GTDB taxonomy): domain Bacteria; phylum Planctomycetota; class Planctomycetia; order Pirellulales; family Pirellulaceae; genus Aureliella. The sequence continues at coordinate 3,264 of JBQCEI010000992.1, forward strand.
AACTGACCTTCGGCGACGCGATCGTCAAGGATTTCGACAAGCTGCTCACCGGTGCCCGCGAAGGCGATCGCCGCGAGACCACGGTCACGATCTCCGATACCGCTCCCAATCCGGCGCATCGCGGCCAGGAGCTGCGAGCCGAATTTGAAGTGGTCGAGATTCGCCGCATTCAAGTCGACGAGATCAGCCCCAAGCTGCTCGACGACCTCGGTTTTGAAAACACCGACGAGCTGCGGAAGTTTGTGCGGTCGGAGCTGGAACGCCAATTCCAGTACCACCAGCACCAGGATCTTCGCAAGCAGATCGTCGCTAAGCTGACCGAAGGCGCCAACTGGGAAATGCCCGAGAGCCTGGTCAACAAGCAGACGAGCCGCGAACTGCAGCGCATGGTGCTCGAACTGCAGCGCAGCGGTTTCGACCGCGACAAGATCAACCAGTACATCAATGCCGCTCGCTTCAACGCTCGCGCCTCGACGATCGAAGCTCTCCGCGAGCACTTCGTCCTGGAAAAGATCGCCGAAGAGCTGAAGCTCGAACCGACCTCG
>JBQCEI010000993.1:0-7843 GCA_051960375.1 Aureliella sp.
CGGGGGGGTTACCCGCAGTTAGGCAGGCTCATAAATGAAAACCATGTCCCTTTGGGACTATAGCCGTTGTGCGGTTTTTTGTTTTATGCCCGCGATCGGTGGGCCCTTGGGGACTTGGTGATCACTACGCTCATCCGATCCGGCGGCTCGCGCCGCCGGCATGGGGCTGTCGTCCCTACCGGGACTTAAAACCGCCTCAAAAGTCGCTGGAGTTTCCCGTTAGCGAACCTCGGCGCTGGCCGCGCTCACGCTGGCGTTGGCCGGGACGACTTGGCTGCCTTTGGCCTCGCTGAGCATGCGTTCGATTTCGGGCCGCACGGTGGCTGTAGGCAAAGCGTAGCTCGTAACGCGTCCGGCGCGAGCGATGTTGATCCCCACTACGCGGCCGTTGAGATCGACCAGCGGGCCACCGCACTGCGTCGGCAGCAGAACCGTGTCATGCAGAAACACTGCGTTGAAGCCGCTCGAGCGTGCGCTGACCAGGCCGTTGACTTCCATCTCGGTCGGATCGAGCAGTTCGTGGGCGAGGTCCATCATCTGCGCGTAGGTTTCCAATTCATCTTCGCCGCGAACGACCGCCAGCTTGATCGACTGACCAGCCAAGCACGATTCGAGTACGCTCATCGCGGCTTGCCGGTTGGCCAAGAGTTGTCCATTGATGGCGCGGATTCGGTCGCCGACTCGCAGGCCAGCCAGCTCGGCTCCAGTACCCGGCAAGACGTTCCGGATCATCGCTCCCCCTTCGTCAGCGTTCTCCAGCAAGACGCCCAGCACGGCTTTCTTGGGAGCGATCGCCATCCGGCCGGCGCTGACCACGCCGACGGCGACGGGGGTCGAACGGGTATCGGTGGTGGCAACCCAGCGGCCGCGCTGCGGCACCGCGTCGTCGCCCCACTCGATCACCGGCAAGTTGCGGTCGGGAACGCGCAGCAGCACCAGGTCGATAGCCGAGTTGCGCTTGACCGCCTCGGCCAGCGATTCATTGCCATCGGCGAATCGGCAAACGACCTTCCCCTTGCTCGGGATTTGGCTGTCCTTGGTAACGATCCAGCCGTCTCGATCGATGATCGCACCGAAAGCCACGCGTTCATCATCGACCATCACTTCGACGGTGCTCTTCCAGCTATTGCCGATCGCATCACGGAAAGCGCGCAGCATCTGAAAGCTGCTGCGCTGATTAATGTTATGAAGAGGATTTCCCAGCTGCGGCCGCTGCGAGCGGCGACGCGACGGCTCTTGGACCAGGATGTGCGACTGGTCGGACTCGCTGGACGCCCACTGGTCGTCAGAGGCTTCATCGCTAGAGGCCTCGTCGCCGGCGACGGCCAGCCCCCGATCAGCCAGGCCCCGATCAGCCAAGCCAGAATGAGCCGATTGCCATTGCGGCGCATTGCCGTAGCGAGCTTCGGGCAAGAGGCGAGCGGCGCCGACGGTGGCCAGACCGATCAAACCCAGGGTGAGCAGCTGATGTGGGACGCGCACTTGAACAGACCTTTCCGCAAAATCTTATTTGCAAGTTCCAGCGACTTGCTGTGCAAAGCGCGTCCCATCGCTTCTACGGCAGCGGTTCCAGCATGGCCAGGCTATCCTCAGCCCGGCCGAACAAGCGCGTCGCAGGTCCGGCCCTTTGACTCTGCGCGCCCCATGAGCAACATCCCAGCGCGGCGTTACTGTTCGGAATTACTGTTCGGAATTACTGTTCGGCGATGCCGACGATGATCGGCAGCCACAGTTCGCGATCGCCGCGCTGGATTTTCATTCTAACCGTGTCGCCGGGCAATGTCGCCCTGACGGCGTTCTGTAAATCTTCGAAAGTCTCGATCTGCTGGCCGTCGAAGACAAGCACGATATCACCGGGCTGAATGCCGACTTTGTAAGCCGGACCGTTTTTAGTCACTTCGCCGACGATCGCTCGCGTCTCCCCCTTCTTGCCGCTGACGCCGATGACCGGTGCATAGCCCGGCAAGACGCCCCAGGCTTCGCCGCTGCGCAGCCGCTTCCAGTCGCTTTCGAACGTATCGACTGGCACGTGCATGTTGTCGACGACGTCGGTTCCGATGCGCGAATGAATGCCGACCAGTTCGCCGCGGAGGTTGAAGAGCGGACCGCCGCTGTCACCGCCGATCAGTGCGACGTCGCTGATGATCGTATCGGACAGGACGCTCAAGATGCGGCCGACGCGAATCACCGCCCCGCGGCCGCTGACCCAACCGCCGGGATGGCCCGCGCCGATCACCCACTGGCCCGCTTTGAGCGCGTCGCTCTTGCCCAAGGTCGCATACGGAAGATCCTTGGCTTTGCTGTCGACGATCTTCAGCAGACCCGCGTCGACATTCCGGTTCATGCCGAGCACTTCGGCTTTCAGTTCCGTGCCGTCGCTCAAGACGACCGTGGCCGATCGCTTGGGTTTGCCGCCGACGTGGGCAGCGGTCAGCACATAGCCGTCGCGGATCAGCACGCCGCTACCCTGAGCAACCCCTTGCCGAACGTTGACGGTCACTTTTTGAATTGCGGCAGCGACTTTGGATTGCTGAGCTTCGAGCGCTCGGAGTTCCTCGAGCGTCTGCGGTGCCCAGCCGTTGTAAACGTGATCGAGCGTGTGATCGAGGGCGACGAAGGTCTGACCGTCGACGACCGGCTTTTGGGCTCGGCGCTGCTGGCCGGTTTGAATCGAGCCGGGTGCAGCGGTGGCCCGCGGCGCCGCAGCCGGGCCGGCGGCGAGCTGTGCCCAAGCGGTGCTGGTTGGCAAACAGGCGATTGCACAGGCGAGGATCGCCAGGCAGGCGCGAAAAGCGGCTCTTTGGCACGCTGTGGTGACCGAACGGCCCGAGGCTTCCAGATGCTGCCAGCGCAAAGTGGGCGCGCTCTGGCGCGGTGAACTCAGAAAGGCAGGGGAATCGATCATTTGCATGCAAGTGCTCCGTACCAAAACCGCTTTCCCGCTTCCACCGTCACGATTCTACGGCTGGCGTGCTTCGATTATTCGTAGAAGCGAGCCGAAATGAAACCCTTTGGCCGCGCGGATTTTCCCGGCAAGCCCCCCACACGAGCCAGAGGCGATTGAAGGGCTATCGAATGTACCGGTTGCAGCGGACAATATCACTTGATTTTTGACTTGTCCTTGAAATCCATTCAAGTATCGGTGCAGCGCGTGAGTTTATTCATTGTGGGGTGTGGCTACGTCGGCCGGCAAGTCGCCCGGCTGTGGCAACGCGATGGAAATTCGGTCGTTGCTTTGACGCGCGGCGGCGACAGCATTGCACAGCTCGAGCAAGCCGGCATCGCGCCGCTGGTGGCCGACTGGCTTGACGAACAGGCGAACTGGTCGCTGCCCCGCGCGCGACAAGCCTTGGTAGCAGTCCCGCATCGCGTCGACGAGCGTTTCGGCGTGCAGACGTACTCAGTCGGCCTGGCAAACGTCCTGAAGCGTCTGCCGGCGCTCGACCGCCTGGTCGTCCTGAGCACGACCGGCGTCTACCACCAAAGCGATGGCCAGTGGGTCGACGAGAGCTCGCCGACCGAGCCGACGCGACCGGGCCCGCAAATGGCGCTGGCCGCCGAACAGTGGCTAGCCGAACATGTTCCGGCCGACCGCGCTACCGTGCTGCGCTTGGCGGGCATCTACGGCCCGGGGCGCATTCCGCTGCTGGCGAAACTGCGGCAGCGCGAACCGCTGCCGGTCGCAGAGGGCGATTTGAATTTGATCCATGTCGACGACGCCGCCGAGGCGATTGTGCAGTTGCTCAAGCGCCCGGCGCCGCACCGGCTCTATGTTCTCTCCGACGGTCATCCGGTCGCGCGGCGGACGTTCTACGAAGACGCGGCTCGCATCTTTCAAACGCCGCCGCCGGTGTTCGTCGCTCCCGAGCCCGGGTCGTCGCGGGCCGGACGCGGCGAATCGAACAAGCGGATCGATTCGCAGCGGATCTTGCGCGACCTCGGGCTTAGGTTGCGATATCCCGATCATGTGTCGGGACTGTCCGCCATCGCTGCCGGGGAAAAAGATTTTTAACCGCGGAGGACGCGGGGAGCGCGGGGGTAAGATCCTTTACTTCAAGAGGATCACGGCGTTCTCGGCGAAGAACGCTTCGCGCGGTTCGCCGTTGATGCGGTACTGGATCCTCAGTTCCTTCTTGGTGCCCGGAGCTGGATCGCCGCCGAAGGCTGCGTTGTAGCTGCCGCCGCCGGGCAACGAGATCAGCGGCAGGTTGCGCACCTGGCGTCGCAAGATGTCGGTGACGTCCTTTTGCATCGAACCGGAGCCGTACTGCGCTTTGACGATCTCGATCTTCACCGGCTCCTGGCTGAGCTTCGAGAGCAATTGCTCGACGTTGGTTCCAGGGGCGAGTTTCGATGCGATGGTGAGCGCAACGCGGCGAGCGTCGTCCTTGAGTTCAGCAACCGGCTGAGCCTCGACGGCGGCGCTGAGCATCTCAGGACTCGGATAACGCTCCATCACTTCGAGAACCAGTTTCTGTTCCGGCACGCGGTTGGTGGCTCGCATGGCCTTGCGGCACATGTCGGCTCGCTGCGCATCGGGCATGACGAACTGGCGAGCCAGGCGGATGTAACCGCGAAGTTCGCGCACTGCGAACTCGTTGTTCGGCATCTGGGCTAGCTCCAGCAGCACCGGGCCGGCTTCGACATCGAACCAGGAACCGAGCAAGCGCGAGGCGGTATCGCGAAGGTCGCGATCACTGCCGATCGCCGCGGCTCGCATGGCTTGCAGAGCGTTCGAGCCACCGACTTCGCCGAGGATCTCGAGGATGTGATCCTTGACTGCCGTCGACTGTCCGTTCATCGCCGAGACGAGCTGTGCCGCGCAGGCTTCGCGATCCGGCATCCGCACCGCGGCGGCGCGGAGGGCTTGCAGAGCCACGGCGTCGTCGGCGGCGTTCTGGCTGTTGGTGACGCGGGCGATCAAGAGCTTGAGGTCGTTAGGGCCGACGGTTTCACCAAGGGCAGCGATTGCCGCATGCCGCACGCTCGCGTCGCGACTCTCGGCCGCTTTGCGCAAAGCATCGACCGCTTCGATGCGCCGCTGGCCGACGGTTTCAATGAGCACGACCAGCGTCGGTCCATTAGCTGAAGCTAGCCGGGAAGTAACCGCGCGATCGATCTCTTGGCCGGACATTTCCGCCAAAGTGCCGCGAGCCGCGTCGGCCACGTCCTTATCCTTCTGCAAAGCCATCTCGATCAGCGCGGGGACCGAACTGGCATCGCCCATTTTCAGCAGCACTTGGGCGACAGCGATTTGCGCTTTCGACTGGCCGCTCTTGGCGATTTCCAAGACAGCCGGCAGCGCCGCGCGGTCGCCGCGATCGGCCAAGGCAAAGAGCAGCAGGGCAGCCAGCTCCGCATCGCCCTTCTTGGCTTCGTCGGCCAGAGCCAGCGTCACCTCTTCACCGGCCAGCTCGCGAGCGACCATCAAGCCGATGCGTTTGAGCGCGAGATCGTCGCTGTGCAATTGTTCGCGAAGCAGCGGCAAGCCGTCGCTCTTGCGAGCCAGGATCGCGCCGCGAGTCGCTTCGAGCACGCGCGGCTTGGGTAGATCAGCATCGCGAACTTCATCGTAGATATCGATCGCGACAGAGTCTTCGCCGGCTGCCAAGTGACGCTCGGCGCACAGGATGCAACCTTCGGCTGCGGCTGAGCGGACTTCGGCCGGGCCCTTGGTCAAGTTTTCTCGCAGCGCCTTCTCGGCTGCATCGCCGCCGATGCGGCCAAGCGCCAGCGCCGCCGCAGCGGCCGCTTGCGCGTCGTCGTTGCTGAGATGTTTTAAGAGCGCACCCGCCGAGTCGGCATCGCGGCGCACGCCGATCGAATTGAGCGTGCCGATCAAGAGGCGGCCTTCGAGCTTGCCAGCCGCCTCGCGCAGAGCCGCTGCGGCTTCGGGACCGGGAATCGCCTCAAGCGCGATGCGAGCCCACGACGCCAGATGCTCGTTGGTCAGCAGCGGCGCGAGCGCCGGCACAGCTTCAGGACCACCATGCAATGCGAGCTGCTTGCAGGTGATCGCCTTCTCAGCCTCGGGCGCATCTTCATTGGTGAGCACAGCGATCAGCTCGCGCTCCTTGGCCTGATCGCGCTGCTGAGCATAAGCCGGCTGAGCAAAACCAGCCGTCAACAGACATGCAGCAAACAAGGCGGAACGTAGAAAACGACGTCGAATCGATTGCGATTTGAATTTGCGGAATATCATTAACATGGCAATGTACGCTTTTTGGAAGATGGATTGTCTTTGCTTTCTTCGTGTCTTCGTGTCTTTGTGGTTCCTTCAGCAGTAACAACATCACCACGAAGACACAAAGACACGAATACAGATGACGATGTCGCACGCTACAACCGCCAAGGCTCGCGGAGCGCTTCGGAGCGAAGTCGATTGGCGACTTCATCGTTTACGAACTCATGCTTCGCAAGGTCGTAATCGAGCTTGCGGCCGAGCGCGAGCGCGATGTTGGCGGCATGGCACGTGATGTGTGCGTAACAAGCCGCTTCGGCGTTGGCTTTCGGCTGGCTGCGTGTCTTGACGCAGTCGAGGAAATCGCGAACGTGGAACGTCGCGGGATAGCCGCCGATCTCGGCAACTTTGCGACCGGCTAGCAGAGCAGGGGAGCTGAGGACCATCTTGCCGCTGTCGCCGGTCTCGACCCAGCCATCCTCCCCTTCGAAGCGCACCGGGCATGAGCCAAGCGGAATCCAGCCGTCTTCGCGGATGATCAGCTCGACGCCGTTGGCATAGCGAGCCTTCAAGCGTCCGTTCTCGGGCGGAAAATATTCGACCGGCGATTCCTTGTCGGCACCGACCGCCCACTGACACAGGTCGACGCAGTGCGAGCCCCACTCGAGCACGCCACCGCCGACCAGCCCGCCACCTTTCTCGAAGTTGAATCCGTCGAGAAGTTTTTTGTTGAACGGTCGCCAGGCTGCTGGACCGAGATACAAGTCCCAATCGACTTGCTCCTTCGGCGGCTCTCCCTCGGGCGTCTCCCAGCCGCTCATCTTGGACGTCATGCCGGCCGGATGCGCGTAGACTGTTTTCAGCTTGCCGAGCTTGCCGGTGCGAGCCAGCTCGCAAGCGAATGCAAAGTGCGGCAAGTTGCGGCGCTGCGTGCCGGCCTGGAAGATGCGCCCCGTGCGCTTCATCGTCTCGGCCAGAATCAGACTCTGAGAGATGTTCTTCGTGCACGGCTTTTCGCAGTAGATGTCTTTGCCCGCCCGCGCCGCGTACATCGCCATCGTGCCATGCCAGTTCGGGCCAGTGGCGATCAGCACCGAATCGATGTCCTTGCGATCGAGCAGATCGTGAAAGTCGCGATAGGTCTTGCAGTCCTGATTGCCGTTGTGCTTGTCGGCCATCGCTTTGACTGCCTTGCGGCGCACTTCCTTGACATCGCAGACGGCCACAAACTGCACATCCGACTGCTCGAGGAAGCAGCCGAGGTCGTACGTGCCGCGATTGCCGATGCCGATCCCACCCAGCACGATTCGCTCGCTGGGAGCGACCGCTCCGTCGCGGCCGAGAGCCGAACTGGGAATGACGACCGGAGCGATGGCCGCCGCGGCGCCGGTGGCGACCGACGTTTTCAGGAACCGTCGCCGGTCGATTCGCTTGGATTGCGACATATATGTGCGTCCTTTGTAAGGGCATTAGGGTGAGCAGAGTTGCGTAGCCGCGCAGTTTAAGGGACGCGTTTCGCGATTAACATCCTTATCGAACCGATTTTTACCGCGTCCTCGTGTGGCACTGGCTCTGCCAGTGGCTTTTGTTAGGAGTACGTAAAATCACAAACTACAACGCGTTCAAAAAACAAAAAACACAAATTCAATACCCAAAGAACAA
>JBQCEI010000994.1:0-3162 GCA_051960375.1 Aureliella sp.
TCTAATCGCCTTGGTGAGATTTGCACTCCCCCAAACGCTTCACACTTCGAAAGAGAAGACACTGGCTCTGGCCAGTGGCACACGAGCGGAGAGCGCGGAGGTCTTACAGAATAGCCAGCGGATTGCGTGGGCCGTCGAGGGTGCCGCGGGTGACGCCGACGCGGTTGTCGGCTTTGAGGTCGCGCCAGACTTGCGTGCCGCTCAGCTCGCCCGCGAGCAGCCGCCGATAGAGATCGACGAGCCGCCGCGTTTCTTCGAGCGAAGTGTCTCGCAGCAGTTCGATTCGAAAGGCGGTCAGGCCGAGCCCAACGAGCTCTTTGACGATCTCCGCGCCGCTTTGAGCCTGCGCGTTGTAGAGCGTGTTGCGGCAACCGATGTCGGCATGCAGCACATGATCCATGCCGACGCGGTCGCGGAGCTTTACGTCGTGCCGATCGCAGGGACGTCCGCAATCGGACTTGTTGCGACCCGGGCTGAGCGTGCTGCAGAAGACGCAGTGCTCCATGTGGAACATCGGCATGTGCTGATGGATGACCACCTCCATCCACTCGCTCGGCAGATAGCTGGCCATCTGCAGCAGCTGCGCTCGATTCAGATCGTATGACACCGTGAACCGCTGCGCGCCCCAAGTCATGAGCTGTTCGGCGGTCAGCGGGTTGGCGGCGTTGAGCGAAAAGTCAGCGACAAACGGAATTTGCTCGCGACGCGCAAAGTCGATCGCTGCCAGGCTTCGCGCCAGCCAGCCGTCGGCGCCCGACTTGGTGAGCATGCGAAACAGGCCGTCTTCGCCGGGCTTGTGAATGCGCAAAGTGGCGACGAGCAGTTTCGCTCCCGTACTGCGCGCCATGTTCACGGCTTGGCTATATTCGCGCAGGTCATGAAAGTCAGCTACTAGATCGCGCACGCCGCAGCTGAGCGCTTGCTCGATTTGCGTGAGCGAGCGGCAAAGCAAGATGAGCTTGGGCTGCGCCGGCTCGTCGCTCTCGGTTTCTTGCTCAAGCACGCGATCGAGCATTTCAGCGGCCATCGGTTCGGGGCGGCACTCGGCAGCGCGAACGCTGCTGCGAGCCGCGTCCAGGCGCTCGATCAACTGCCGCCGCATCTGCCCCAAGACGCTCAGCGGCAACATCGGTGCGCCTTCGATCTGGGCATCGAGACTTGCTAGTTCGTAGACCGAGCCACCGAGTCTCGCGAACTGTTGCTCGAGCGTTTCCACCGAGAGCGGATGCTTGCGGGCCGCCTCGGGGATATGCTCGGATTCAAGTTCGACTCGGGCGCCGTCAGCGGACGTCGCTGTAAGTTTTGCCGGAGCTCCAACGGCTACGTGCACGTCGAGCGAGATTGGCACGCGGCGGCGTGCATCGGGCCCTTCAAAGCTGGCCCTGAGCCGCTTGCCCAGTCGCGGATCGTCGGTCTTCCAAACCGATTTGCCGACGAGGTCCTGAGCCCCCTGCAGCGTGCCGCGCTGCAGGAACACTTCGGTCAGGCCGCCGCTAACTTCGGTAACCTTCTGGCGATGTTGGGCCAGTTCGTAGATGCGACCACCGATTTCGCGGCCCGCGAAGCGATCGCCCTCGAGCACGATGCCATCGCCAGTGGCCAGCGGCCCAGCAGAATCAATCGTGAATGAATCGCCATGTACGGCGACGATGCGCCCCAAGCACACGCCCCGTTTGGCGCTAGACAGTCCTGGCACCAGACGTTTGTGGTCGCAACCCTCGAGCCACCCGGGCGAAAATCCGCGCGAGAAGCTGAGCTCCATTTCGCGCCTTGCCTGCTCGCTCATCCGCTGCGGTCGCCCGGCTAGCGCCGCATCGAGCGCGGAGCGATAGTGCTGCGTGATGTTGGCCACGTATTCGGGCGTTTTCAGACGCCCTTCGATCTTCAGCGAAGTGATCCCTGCGTCAATGAGCTCGGGGATAAGATCGTAAGCGGCCAAGTCTTGCGGGCTGAGCAGATACTTCATGTCGCCCAAGTCGCGCTCGCGGCCGTCGCAGATCAATTGGTACGGCAAGCGGCACGCTTGAGCGCACTGGCCTCGATTGGCGCTGCGGCCGCCGAACGATTCGCTGGTCAAGCACTGGCCGCTGTAAGCGACGCACAAGGCGCCGTGGACGAAGGCTTCGAGCGGCAAAACCGATTCCGCGGCGATCGCTCGAATCTCTTTCAGCGAGAGCTCGCGAGCCAGCACGATGCGTCGGACGCCCAGGTCGGCAGCCATCCGAACCGCGGCAGCCGACGTGATTGTCATCTGCGTGCTGGCGTGCACGTGCAGATCGGGACACAGCTCGCGGAGCAACCGAGCGACGCCCAGGTCCTGCACGAGCACCGCATCGACCCCGGCCGAAGCCAGATGCCGCACATGCTCTTCCAGCCGCGGCAGCTCGTCGGTGAACACGAGCGTATTGAGCGTCACGTAGCCGCGCACCGCCTGGCGATGCAGCATGGCCATGATGCGGTCCAGGTCGTCGACATGGAAATTCGTCGCGCGAGCCCGCGCGTTGAAGCCGACGTCCAGGCCGAAGTAAATCGCGTCGGCCCCGTTCTCGACCGCCGCCCGAGCGCATTCCCAGTCGCCGGCCGGAGCAAGCAACTCGACGGCCGATTGAGGCGATCCTTTTTCTTCCAATTGGGTCATATTTGTGATTAGAACTCGCTGGACTCGTTTTGGGCAGCCTTAATTTTTAGGCCGCTGGCTGGAGCGTGACCAGTGTTGTCCCGGCAATGTGGAAGCTTTCGGGGCAAACCCTTTTCGCGGTGGAGAAGCGGAGGAACGCGGAGCGCCCTGCGCGTCTCTGCGGGAAATAAAGAGGGCGGCCGGGCGAAATGCCTTTATTGGCCGATGCGCGCCCGCGAGCGTCTTTGACACTCTCGAACCAAGGCACCTATACTTGAACCGGACCCCGGCTGCGGCCGGTCGCCCCGCGCGGCCGGCGGGCCAGCCGTGGATTTGACCTAAACATAAGCGTTGGAAGGATTTGCGGATGAACAGATACGGTGCATTCTGCGACGATACTTACTTAAACATGCACCTAACGACCCAGATGGACCTTCCCCAAAATAGGGACTCGGTGCTTCACTTTTTCGAGCAAGTCCAGCGACGCTACCCCAAACTGTCCAACTTCTACGCCCGCGAGCGGAGCGAATATTGTTTGGAAGAGG
>JBQCEI010000995.1:0-3055 GCA_051960375.1 Aureliella sp.
CGCATCGCTAATCGCGCCGGTGTCGAACTCATCGACGTCGCCGACGGCGATCGTGTAGAGCTGGTCGGTGTGCGAGCCGTCGGCCGACGTGGCTCGTACAGTGATGCTTCGCGTAGCTCCCGCTTCGCGGTCGATCGCGCCGGCCACCGTGACCACGCCGGTCGAAGCATCGATGGCAAAGCGGCCGCCATCGTCGTCCTGCAGCGAGTAGGTGATTGCGTTCGTCGTCGCATCGGCATCGCTGGCAGAAGCGGTGACGCCGACGGCGGTACCGATGGCTGCGTTTTCGGTCACTGAGTCGGCCGCTGCATCGGTGTCGCTGACCGCGCCGACATCGAATTCGTCGACGTCCGAAACCGCGATGGTATACGTGTGGGTAACGCTCGAGGTATCGCTGCTCGTCGCCCGCACGGTGAGGTTGTAGCTAGCCGCAGCTTCGCGGTCGATAGCTCCCGCCACCGTCACCACGCCCGTACTGGCATCAATTGCAAAGCGTCCGCCCGCATCGTCGTCCAGCGAGTAAGTAACCGAATTGTTCGTTCCATCGGCATCGCTGGCCGAGGCGGTGACGCCTACGGCGGTGCCGACGGCGGCGTTCTCGGCAACCGTGTCAGCCGCTGCGTCGCTGTCACTAAGGGCTGAGATGGCAAATTCATTCACGTCGGACAAGGCGATCGTGAACACCTTTGTCGACGAAGATCCGTCGCTCGAGGTCGCTCGCACGGTGATCGCGTGGCTGGTGGCCGATTCGTAGTCGAGCAGGCTGCCATCGGCTACCGTGACGACGCCGGTACTGCTGTCGATCGCAAAGCGGCCGCCGGCATTGTCGTCCAGCGAATAGCTGATCGTGTTGTTGGTTGCATCGGCATCGCTGGCCGAGGCAGTGATGCCTACCACGGTGCCGTTGGCTGCGTTTTCAGCCACACTATCGGCTGTCGGCCCGTTCGCATCGCTAATCGCGCCGGTGTCGAACTCATCGACGTCGCCGACGGCGATCGTGTAGAGCTGGTCGGTGTGCGAGCCGTCGGCCGAAGTGGCCCGCACGGTGATGCTTCGCGTAGCTCCCGCTTCGCGGTCGATCGCGCCAGCTACCGTCACTACACCGGTCGAAGCATCGATCGCAAAGCGGCCTCCATCGTTGTCCTGCAGCGAGTAGGTAATTGCGTTCGTCGTGGCATCGGCATCGCTGGCCAAAGCGGTGATGCCGACGGCGGTACCGATGGCTGCGTTTTCGGTCACCGAGTCGGCCGCGGCGTCGGTGTCGCTGACGGTACCGACATCGAATTCATCGACGTCGGTGACCGCGATCGTAAAGACTTGGTCTGTGTGCGAACCGTCGGCCGAAGTCGCCCGCACAGTGATGCTGCGGCTCGAGCCATCGGCTTCGCGGTCGATCGCGCCAGCAACCGTCACCACGCCTGTCGAAGCATCGATCCCGAAGCGACCACCATCGTCAATTTGTAGCGAGTAAGTAATCGTATTGGTTGTGCCGTCGGCATCGAAGGCCGAAGCGGTGAGGCCGACTGCCGTGCCGACGGCTGCGTTTTCGGCAACCGTGTTGCTCGAGGCATTGGAATCGCTGACTGCGCCGACGTCGAACTCGTCGATATCGGTCAGGTTGATCGTCAGCACTTCGTCGTACGTTGCGCCGGCGGCGTCGGTCACGCGCACAGTGATGTTGCGCGACGCTCCTGCTTCGTAGTCGAGCTGCGTGCTGTCGGCCACGCTGATCTGGCCGGTGTTGCTGTCGATGGCAAACGCGCCGTTTGCGTCGCTGGTTAGCGAGTAAGCCAAGTTGCTCAGAACTTGACTGGCATCCCACTGAATGACGTAGGCGCCGGTGCTTGAGCTGCCAAAATCATTCCACAGCCCTGATACCACGTACATCGTCGCGTAGTCTTCCGCGCCGCCGGAATCATTCGGTTCGCCCGAACTCCAATTGGCATAGTATCCGGCCTGCAACGTTCCAGCGCTCGTGCCTTGCCAGAAGGTCCCGCCGGCTGCCGCTCCACTTTGCCATTGCCAAGTGCCTTCGGTCGTCGCGTCCGAGGCACCCAGCCAGACATTGGAATTGAGTTGACGAGCCATCGCCCACACGAGGTCATTCTCGTATCGCGAGCCGATCGTCACCAGCTCTCCGGCAGTTCCGTTGAGGTAGCTAGCCAACGCCGCCGACTGGGCGGCCGTCCACGTCGCGCTGGCTGACACGGCTTTGTAAAACTTGCCCGTTCCCGCGTCGTACTGGAGCGACGGATCGCTGTCGAGCACCGCCTGCACCGCCGGCGGAATCTCGACCACGCGCACATCGGCGATCAACGCGCCGGCAGCCCCCGTGTCAAACGAGGTAAACCGCAGCGTGGTGCTGCTCGAATCGGCAGTAAACGTCATCGAGCGACCGGAGAACAGCGAATTGCTGGTCGACCAACCCGCCGGCTGGGTCAGTGAATAATCCTGGCTCGTTCCGCCGGCGCTGACGCGAAAATCTTTGGTGGCTTCGCCCGAGCCGAAGTTTCCGGAGACGTTGAAGATGATTTGATAGTGGCGGCCGGCCACGGTGGTGAGAGTCTGTGAAATCTCGCCGGCGGCGCTGCCGTTGAGATCGATCGAGCGGCCGCCGAGCGGAGAAGCTTGAGCGCCGGTGCCCATCAAATCGACATTGCCGCTCGAGACGGTCCAGCCGCCCAGCGACGCTCCGGTGGTGTAGTTGGTAAACGCGCCTGGATCGGCGGCTTCGCGGAACAAACCATCGACGGCGATGTCGCTCGAATACTGGGGCAGCGTGGCGACCGCGGTTCCGATTACCGTGCCGTTGGTTGTGTTCTCGGCAGTGACGATGCTGCCCGACGGGGTGCTGGCGGTAAAGCCCGTGCCGCTGGCGGTGCCGATCGACAAGTTGTTGGCGCTGACGGTATCGACGACTTGGTTGCTACCGTTGAAGCCGGTCATTTGCCAGTCGGCGATCAGCCCGCTGGGAGTGGTACTGAGCTTCTCTTGGTAGTTGAGCGATATTTCTTCGACGCTGCGGACGTCGTTCCAGATGCGTACATCGTGCAAG
>JBQCEI010000996.1:0-5357 GCA_051960375.1 Aureliella sp.
GGCGCGAAGCCGCGAAGGGAGTTAGTGATTGAACCGGAATTCAGCCGACGTCAGCAGGGCCCAGACGACTTGTTGCAGCCCCATGTCGCTGCGCTCTTTGCGAGCCTCGAGATATTTTTCGGCCGCCTCGCGCTCCTCCTTCGACGGGTCGCGTCCAAGGGCCACGTGGTAGGCCACTTCGATTGAGTCTGGAGTGCTGCCGAGCGTTTTCAGATGGCCCACCAGCGTTCCGCTTTGGTTGGCTAAAAACTCGTTCTCGAATTGCGGATTGTTGCTCAGCAGCAGCGCTTCTTCGACCGGGACTTGGAACTGTTCGCCGGGGATCTCGAAGCGTCGCGCGAATCCTTCCGAGCGTTGTTCCCATTGCTCGCGCTGCTTGGCCCAATCCTCGGGCTTGTCCATGCCCGGCAGCTGCACGGGATTGCGCGAAGCGACCCAGAGCGAAAGGGAATACTGGAACGGAGTCAGTGGACGCGGCGTTTGCACCGCGAAGTGTTCCGGGGCGGGCCGTTCTTCGTCATGCGTCCAGCGCGTCGAGCGGGCATAGGCGCGGCTGAGCACGATGCCGCGGATCACCGGCCGCGGATCGTAATGGCTAGCGAGCAGTTCGTCGGTCAGTCGCGCGAGCAACTCCGGATGGCTCGGTGGATTGCCCGAGTGCATCTGATCGAGCGGATGCACCAGGCCGCGCCCCATCAGCCTCGCCCACAAGCGGTTGGCCAAGTTGCGAGCTAGCAGCGGCTGGCGGCCGAGCCGCTCCATGGCCGATTCGGCAGAAGCGGAATCATCCGAGCTCGATTCTTCCGAGACAGATTCGGCAGCGGCCGTTTCGAGCGCGTGCTTCTCGAGTGTGGGCCTTTCGAGTGTGGGCCTTTCGAGTGTGGGCACTTCGAGGGCCAGCGAGACGAGTTGCTCGCGCGGGCTGAACGGTGGAGCGGGCGGTGCGTCGGCTTTGTCGTCTTGTTCGGCCTTCTTGAGCTGCTCGCGAATGTGTTTCCACTCGTCATCGCTGATCGACAGCGGCGGCTCTTCGACCGTCTTGCCGCTGAGGAACATGAAGCGGGCACGTTTCTCTTCGCCGTCGACGGTCGTGAACTTCAGTTCGCCGTCAAACCGCTCGGCCAGCAGCCCGCTGCGCGTGGTAAAGGTGCGCTTGAAGAACGAAGCGAAGCCGAAGTAATGGTCCTGCTTCCAATCGGGCACTAGCGGATGATCGTGGCACTTAGCACAGGCGATATTGACGCCGAATAGCAGCGTGCTGGTGTCGTTGGTCAGGGCATCGAGATCTTTGGCCCGCTGTTTCAGAAAAGCCGCGGCGCCCTTGTCGCCCGGACGAGCCTTCTCGGGCAATAAGATCTCGCGCGTCAGCTGATCCCAAGAACGGTGCTCGCGCATCGCCTCGAGCAGATAGATGCGGAATTCCGAATTCCACTGCAGACTGGCCAACAGCAGGATATCGAGCTCGTTGCGCTGATGGAAAGAGAAGTCCGGCAACGCCATCAATAGATCGACGACTTGTTCGCGCGTCCCGCCACGCCTCGAGCAGAATTCAGCAAATTGGAGTCGCTCGGCATCTGTCGGAATGCGGCCGGCCAGGTCCAGCGTTACTCGCCGAAGATACTCTCCCTCGTCGATCACCTCGGCAGCGGGCACTTCCTCTTCGGCCAGGCGTGCTTCGATCAAGCGATCGATGTCGGCTGCCCGCGCGTTTGGGGACGGCTCTTCTGCACAAGCAACGCAGCCGACGATGAGCGCAAGGGCCAACGCATGGATTGCTCGAAAACAACTCATCGTGCATCCAGAACAACAGAGGCGGGAAATCGGCAGGTGGGATATAGCGCTTGAGCCTAGTAGTTTTGGAAGGCGTTGTCAATTAATCGCTTTTAACGCAGAGGGCGCAGAGAGCTCGCGGAGGACGCGGAGGAAGCAAATGGTTTCAACTAGTAAGATGGCTGCGTGTCTTGGTGTCTTGGTGGTTTAGTTGGTGAGGAGAGTTCGATGCGCATCGCGGCGGTTTCCTGGTTTGTGCTCGCAACGCTGTGGCCTACTTTCAGTCGCTCGCACGCCGAGCAGTTCGTGTTGTTTGATGTGACGTTCACCTACACGAAGCACGATGCCGACAATTCCAACCCGAGCAAGTCGCATTACTACGTCAAAGGCGACATGCTCAACGCGATGCGCCCCAAGGATTGACGAAGTGATTCACTCCTCTGCGTCTCTCCGCGCTCTCCGCGCCTCCGCGGTTAAAGCATTCCTAGGATGAGAGCCGCAATGGCCAGCCCACCGGCGATCAGCAGCACGTCGAGCACATGCGGCCCGCCGATGGCAAAGAGGACGTTATCGACCGCGCCGAGGGCCCGCAGCCACGGCGCCTTGTACTGCGGTGTCACAGCTACGCTCGGCTCGATCGCGTGGGCCGCCCGGCGGCCGCTCTCGACCGCCGCTTCGATGCTCCACACGTCGGCCTGCGTTTTGGTGTGCGCACCGGCCAACACGAGATTCAGCACCGGCGTTGCTTGCGTCGGCTGGTAGGGCTGCGTGTGCGTGGTGTTGACCCACTTGGGTTGAGGCGATGTGATGCCTTCGGGTGAGAACTGCCACTCGTGCCAGACTTCGACGCGGAGGATCGGAAACGTCTTCCAGCTGCGACCGTCGTTGGCCTCTTTAACGAGCGCATCGAGCCCTTCGCAGCTGCCGAGCTGCGCTAGGACTTCGCTGATAAATTGCTCCTTGGTGCAGCGACGGAGCGGCAAGCCGTAAAGCCTGCCGGGAACGGTGGCAACGCAAGCCGTGCCGGTCCACAACGACCGGACGCCGTCGCCGAGCGATACCTCGTCGCGCCAGGCGCTCTCCTGCGCAAAGATCGTCAGGTTGAATTCGGAGTCAGCGATGACGATCGCGGTTCGCTCGCGCGGCCAGCGGATCTTTTCCGAAAAGGCGATGCGAAACGAGACTTGCACGTGCGGGCCATCCTGCACGAGCGGACGAAACAGCCGCAGCTGGTCCTGCCGCGCCAGCTCCGGCGTGCGATCGAGAATTTCCGCGGCAGCAAACGGCGTCGTCGCCAGCACATACACGTCGGCTCGGACCTCGGTTCCCGATTCCAAATGGGCGGCGGTAATCTTGGTGCCGTCATAGTCGAGCTTGTGCAGCGGGGCTCCGAATGAGAAGCTGACTCCTTTATTGCGAAGATAAGCGACCCATTTGTCGAACCAGCACTCGCTGCTGGGCCCGCGCAGCAGCAGCCACCCATCGCGAGCCCCGTGCACCCAGGCTGGCCCTTGGTCGTCTGCCGGATGCCGGTGCGAGGCTTGGTTATCAGTTGTTTGCGAAAGAACTGCCCGGCTTGATGGAACGAGACGTTGGTCCAGTCCGATCCGATCCACGGCCCGAAGGAGGCTCGCCAAGTGCGATAGCCTCGCTCGCTCAAAACCGGTCTCCACTGCTCGGCCGCGTTGAGCCTGGCGTAGTACAGCTCGGAGCGCCGATCGCATGCCCAGCTCTTCAGCAGCAGCCAGGCCCAGCGCACTCCTTCCCACTTTCCGAGGCGAAACATCTTGGGCAACATGAGCAGGCCGCTGTAAAAGACCGGCACGGCATCGTCGGGAGCCAGACAGAAGTCGATCGGTCGCGAGAGCCCCTTATCGAACACGCTGCCGGTCTCATCGAACGGAATTTGCTGCAGCACTTCGAAGGTGTTGTGGTACCACGGCCCCATGCCGTGCCACGAGTACTCGGTCGGCATGTCGCTATCTTGAAAGCTACGAGCGCTGCGAAAGAAACCGCCCGCTTCGCGATCGACTTCATAGACCGACACCTGATAGCCCAGGCGAGCGAACTCGTGCGCGGCGCTCAGCCCGCCGATGCCAGCACCGAAAATGGCAGCGGTTTTGGGCATGCTGCACCCTGAAGCACGGTGTGAATCTGAGTAGCGTGCGCCCGATTTTACCGCGGAGAGCGCGGAGGGGATTTCACTGCGCTTCGCGGCGTTCGGGGTGCGGTGTCGAGAGCGTGGTGACCAAATTGAGCAGTTGTGGAACGTCGAACGGCTTGAGAGCGACGGCGCTGGCGCCGTCGGCGAGCGCCTTTTCGACGCGTGTCGCCATCTCGTCGGCGTAACCGGTAATGACTACCGTTCGAGCATCGGGATTGGTTTCGCGGACCGTCTTGAGCACATCGGTGCCATTGCCGTCGGGCAGTTTCATGTCCAGCAGCACGAGCTGGAACTGGTGATTCTGCAGCGCATCCTGGGCGCCGCCGACGTTGTTGGCCAGATAGACGCGGCAACCTTGCTCGTGAAAGATCTCCCATAGGTTGTCGCACAAGTCGCTATCGTCGTCGACGACCAGAACCAGTGGGCTATCGAGCGTGTCGCGCACCAGGCTCAGCAGCGACTGGATGTTGACCGGCTTGGAAACCAACTGGCAAGCTCCGGCGGCGAGGGCCGACTTAGCCGTTTCGCTGCTGGCGTAAGCGGTGATGATCAGAGCCGCCGTTCCGGCCGAGATGCGTTTGATCCGCCGGTAGAGTTCCAAGCCGTCCATGCCCGGCATGCGCAAGTCGAGCAACACGATGTCGTAGTGATGCGTTTGCACGAGCTGCAGAGCGACCATCGGGTCTTGCGCCGTATCGACCGTGTAGCCGAAGTCGGTCAGGATGTCCGAAAGGTTGTCGCAGATATCCACTTCATCGTCGACGATCAGAATCCGCTGATTGGGCTCTTCATCTGCCACTGTCTTTTTCCCCGGAAGGCAATCTCGCTGTCGGGATTTTCAAGGTGACCGTCGTGCCGACATTGGGCTGGCTCGCGATGGCCAGCGTACCATGGTGGCGGGTGATTATATCATGTGAAATCGAAAGCCCCAAACCGATGCCGCGCGCCTTGGTGGAGTAAAGCGGCTCCAAAATGTGCGGCAGTGCATCGGCGGGAATGCCGACTCCCGAGTCTTGCACGGCAATGACCGCTTTGCCATCTTCGTTGTGGGCGGTGACTCGCAGCACGCCTCCCTTGGGCATGGCATCGCGAGCATTGCGTATGATGTTGCCCAGAACGATCCGCAGCTGCGATTTGTCGCAGAGGATCGAAAGGTGATCGTCGGACATTTCCCACTCGACACGGACGTCCCCGGGCAGCGGATTCAGTTCGATCGCGTCGCGCAGGCAATGTTCCGCCGATACCGGCTCGAGCTTGGGGACCGGCAGCCGCGCGAAATCGTTCAGCGCCGTAATGACGCTGTCGGCCAGGTCGACTTGCCGCTCGATGCGCTCCAGATGGGCTTTGCGTTTCTCGTCGGTAGCGTTTCGGGCGTTGAGCAGGAAGTACACCGACGTCTTGACCACGTTCAGCGGATTGCGCA
>JBQCEI010000997.1:0-5061 GCA_051960375.1 Aureliella sp.
GCTATATAATAATATTTTAAAATAACCTATAATTTGGGTTGCCGCCCCTGCTTTTGACGTTTGTTGTTTTACGTGCCGCACTTGGTGCTGTTTTGGCCAAATCGACTGTGGGCCCAAATCGGCTTTCAGCCCGAACGGCCGCTGGTCGTGATCAACTCGAGCGGCGCTTCGGGCAGCGCCAAGCTGTGGCCAGCCGATCACGTCGAGCGACTGGCCCGCCGGCTCGTCGAGAATCACCCGTATCAAGTGCTGTTGCACTGCGGCCCGGCCGAGCGCGCCGCGGCCAATGAAGTCGCCGATCGCATCGATCATCCGCGCGTGCAGAGCATGGGTCGCGCCGACGAGCTGCCGCTGGGGCTGACCAAGGCGGTCCTGTCGCGCGCCTGGACGGTCGTCTCCACCGACAGCGGCCCGAGGCACATCGCCGTGGCGCTCGATCGCCCGGTCGTCGGTATGTTTGGCCCAACCGAACCGGCTTGGACGACGACCTACAACCAACCCGAAACGGCCCTCGGTGTGAAGAATCTCGCCTGCAAAGGCTGCTGGAAAAAGGAATGTCCGCTAGGGCATCATCGCTGCATGCGCGATCTCGGCGTCGAGACCGTGTACGGCGCAGTCATCCAAGCCATGCACCAGCGGCAAAGACAACAAGCGGCATAGTGGCAGCTTTGTGTGCCACTGGCCTTAGCCAGTGTCTTCCCATTCGAAGTGTGACGGTCGATCGAGAGATCAATTTCCCAATGCAAGCAGTCCAAGGCACGATACGCAACGAGAGCTCCATGGCCTTGGAACGGATCGCTTTTCTTGGCCGCTTTTAACTTCGAGAGTAAAGACACTGGCTAAGGCCAGTGGCACACAAAACACAAGACGACTGCGGTAGCCACTCAATTTGCCGACCCCAACGGAATTGGAACAGGGAGGTTCTTTCGATCATGCAAGTATCTGGTTTTTCGGTCGTGCGCAATGCCATTCGCTACGACTACCCCTTCCTCGAAAGCCTGCGTTCGCTGTTGCCGCTGGTCGATGAACTGGTTCTCGCGGTAGGCGACTGCGACGACGGCACGGTCGAAGCTTTGGACGCTTTGAAATCGCCGAAGTTAAAACTGCTGCACACGGTCTGGGATCCTGCGGTGCGCAGTGGCGGGCTGATCATTTCGCAGCAGACCAACCTCGCGCTCGATCATTGCCAGGGTGACTGGTGTTTTTATTTGCAGGCTGATGAAGTGCTGCATGAAAACGACCTTGACCGTTTGGACTGTGCGATGCGCAAGCACATTAATCACACCTCGATCGATGGATTGACGTTTCGCTATCACCACTTCCGCGCCGATTACAACTATCGCGATCCATTGCCCTATCGACGTCAAACGCGGATCATTCGCCGCACCAGCGGGGCTCGGTCGTACGGCGACGGATGCGGATTCCGCAAACCGGACGGCCGCTTGCGCACGGTTCGGACCGGCGCGTGGATCTATCACTACGGCCATGTCAAACCGCCGCAAAACATGTCGGCCAAGATGGATTTTTTTTCGAGCCTCTACGATGGCCGCGCGGTGCAGCCAGGTGCGGAGCGCATTCGCGACGCGTATGGCTGGGACGTCCGCAGCTGCGAGCGTTTCACTGGAACGCATCCGGCGGTGATGGCCGAGCGCGTTGCGGCTCAGAACTGGACAGCGCCCCCTTGCAAGCTCGTGCCCAGGTGGCGCAATCAGCACTACTACGCCGGGCTAGCGTACAAGAATTCGCGGACGCTCCGCCGCTGGGCGCACTCTGTCGGTCAGTTGCTGCCCGGTCGTCAGCAAGCCGCCTGAGCCCCATCGGTTTTTCACCGCGGAGACGCGGAGAGACGCGGAGACAAAGACCCTTCTGTCGCGCGGCCCGGGGCCCCACTTACCGGTATTGCAATAATCGCGGTCTGCCAACACAATAAAAAACTCCCTCCCCCGAAGATCGCCCGAAGATCGCACTTCAAGACCACACCTCCGACAGCTCACCTCACAAGCCGAGTTCCTGTGCGAGTCGTGAGTCGACTGCACGGCAGCGCACGCCGGTCGATCAGCGTGCAATTCACCGGTCGTAGACATGGACGGCTCGGTGTTTGCTATGCAGTCTAAACTCTAGGCATTCAATCGCTGAGTTTCGAACGAGCCATGTGTGGCGCGGGTAAAGATTGCCTGCGTCCGAAGCCCAACTAGAAGGAGTTCTCGTATGCGGGCAACGACAGCATTCGCCTCGGTGTTGGCACTGGCAATGGGCATCGTTTTTAGTCGACCGGCCAGTGGGCAGATCAGCGCTCATCCAGCCTCGTCGGCTGTCGAACCTGCGGCCGCCAGTCCCCGGACGTCGATCACCCTCTCCAGCTCGCGGGTTGCCGCTCCTTCCTCGCCCAGCCAATCGCCGGCTGAACAAGACCCGAGATCCAATGCTAGCGTGCTTGGGGCTCTGTTGCTCTGCGGCGGTGGTCCCATGCCGGAAGCGGTTTTGGACAAGTTCTTCGAGATGGGCCAAGCGCAGCGCGGTTCGCTGGTGATCATCCCCAGCGCGAGCACGTTCGCCGATGGAGGCGACTTCACCTTCTCACTGGAACAATGGAAAAATTTTCCATGGGCCAGCGTGCGCGTGCTGCATGCTCGCGATCGCAAGGAAGTTGAAAAGAATGCAGAGTTTGTCAAGCCGCTCGAGGAAGCGACCGCCGTCTGGATCTCCGGCGGCGATCAACGTCGCTTGGCAGAGCGCTATCTAGGCACGCCGGTTGAAGCGGCCCTAAAGAACGTCGTCACTCGCGGCGGCATCGTTGGCGGCACAAGCGCCGGTTCGGCAATCGCTTCGCGAGTCATGATCTCCGGCGGCCGCCAGCAACCGGTCATCGCCAACGGCTTGGACCTGTTGCCCGGTGCGATCATCGATCAACACTTCTCGCAGCGCAAGCGATACGAGCGCTTGGCCTATGCCGTCAAGCAACATCCCGATCGCGTCGGCATCGGCATCGACGAAAGCACCGGGCTGGTCGTCTCCAAGAGGCAGGCGCGCGTTCTGGGGGCCGGGGCGGTTTATGTTTATCCTCGTCCGAAGGTCGCTACTGAGAAATACGAGCCGCTGCGGTTCGAATCGGGCTCGGCCTTCTCGCTGAGCGAGCTGCCTACGCGAAAGGAATAGCAGCGGTGGAGGAAGCGAATCCTCAGAGCGATGCGTTGCACGCGCCTGAAGGCGATTCTCCGCTGGCCGCTGCCGGCACGGCTTCCTTCTTCACCCGCCGCCAAGTGCTCGCGTCGCTCGGCGGGCTCGGCCTGACCAGCGCCGCTTTCTGTCGGGCGCTGGCCGCACAAGTTGCCGAGCAGGGGCAGGTGACCGTCGAGATGGTCCGCCAAGCCGAATGGATTGCCGATCTCGAGCTGACCGATGATCAGCGCGAGGAGCTGGCGGAAAACCTCCAACAGAATCTTCGGCAGCAGACTCGCATTCGAGCCGTCCGTTGCGATGCCGACGTTCCGCCGGCCAGCGTGTTTCGGCCCGACTTTTTTGCTGAGCCCGACACAGAAGTCCGCCGCCAGTGGCAGAACCAGCCCGCGCACCGCTCCCGGCCCATTGCCGACGTGCCGCTCCCTCCGCGACCGCTCCCGTCCGATCCGGTCGACATCGCATTTGCGAGCCTGCTTGATCAAGCCGCGTGGCTGGCAGCCGGAGAGCTTACGAGCGTCGAGCTGACCGAGCTCTATCTCGACCGGCTGGAGCAATACGATCCGCAATTGCACTGCGTCGTCACGCTGCTCGGCGAAAGTGCCTTGGAAGAGGCTCGGGCCGCCGACCGTCGCCGCGCGGCAGGAAAATCACGAGGACTGCTCGACGGGATTCCGTGGGTGGCTAAAGATTTGATCGCCGTTCCACCTTGGAAAACGACTTGGGGTGCGGAGCCGTACCGCGATCAAGTCCGGCCCGAGTTAGCGACCGTTGCCAAGCGTCTACGCGATGCCGGATCGGTGTTGTTGGCCAAGGTCAGCTTGGGCGCGCTGGCTTGGGGCGATGTTTGGTTCGGCGGCACGACCCGCAATCCATGGCAGCTCGAGCAAGGAAGCAGCGGCTCTTCGGCCGGCAGCGCCGCAGCAGTCGTCGCCGGACTGGCCAGCTACAGCGTCGGCAGCGAAACGCTCGGCAGCATCGTCTCGCCGTGCGTGCGCTGCTGCGTCAGCGGCCTGCGTCCTTCGTATGGACGAGTCAGCCGATACGGCTGCATGCCACTGGCCTGGTCGTTCGACAAACTCGGCCCGATCGCCCGCCGCGTCGATGACTTGGCGGTTGTCTTCTCGCATATCATCGGACCCGACGGCCGCGACCCAAGTGTAGTCGACCGACCATTCACTTGGCCCGACGCGCGACCGATCAGCGACATGACGATCGGTATCGCGGATGGCTCGCTGAAGCCAGCTGAGCAGCGGGCTCTCGAGTGGCTTCTATCGCAAGGGGCCAAACGGGCGGACGTCGAACTACCGACGCGCTTTCCGCTCGATGCGATGACCAGCATGCTCACAGTCGAAGCGACCGCGATGTTCGACGATCTGCTGCGCGAGAACCCTGATGCCGACCTCGGACTATGGCCGGCCTCGTTTCGCAAAGGCCAGTTCATCTCGGCCGTGCAGTACGTCCGCGCCAGCCGCTTGCGTTCGATGTTGGTCGAAGAGACCGAAGCAGCGCTTCGTAAAGTCGACGTGCTGCTGGGCGCCGACGATCTGACGCTGACCAATCTCAGCGGTCATTCAAGCCTGGTCGTTGCCTTCGACACGGATCGGTCCAATGCAGCCGCGCCGCGCCCAGCGACGGTGAAACTCACCACAGCGATGTACCGAGAAGCAACTCTTCTCTCGGTCGGACAAGCCATCCAAGAAGCGCTGCCCCCCAAGCCCGATCGCCCCTTTGCATCGGACGATTGATTTTGGGGCCGCGCGAAGGGTTGCTGGCCGAACTGTGGGACGGGAGTACCCAGCCCGGAGAAACCGCCCCAACGGAGGAAAATAAACGGAAATAAAATATTATTTTTTTTTTTATTGTTTTAATTAATAATAATAA
>JBQCEI010000998.1:0-7966 GCA_051960375.1 Aureliella sp.
TGTTGTTTTTTTATTTTTTTTATAAACTAATATCATTTTTTTTGTCCCCCCCCCTCCGTGTGGTGGGGCGTTCCGGGGGCCGGGGGGTGTGGGGCAGAAGCGCGGATGTGTTCGGCCTTCACACGCAAGCGACGGATGGACTGGCCGCTGAGGCGGGTTCGTCCCTCGCTTACGCGTCGGGTTACAAAGTTCGGGCACGCGAGCACGAGACAAACCTGCTTTACAAACTGAATCACCTGTGAAGACCTACGAAATCAAAGATCCCGACGCAGCTCGGCACTATCTGATTCAAAGCTTGTGCTTGTCGCGCGGCGATGCGCTGACGGCCGCTCGCGCGGCGGGCGCCTTGCGGTGGGCGCTTGAGTTGGCCAGCGAAGGTGCGCCGGTGCCGCTGCTGGGGTTTGTTTGCGACTTCGGACACTTTTTGAATCAGACGCATTTGCAGGATGCGACGGACCACGGAGATCATCCAAGAGCGAGTGACGAGCATCCCGCAGCACGCCACGCGCTGCCGAGCGATGTGGACCGCGGGATCGCACGGCGCTACGAAGACTATGTCATTGGAAAACTGTACGCCGACCTGAGCTTGGAACGCGCGGTCGATGCGTTGCAAAAATATTCAAACCGCGATCGCGACCGGGCGATCGCCTTTGCGCTCAGCCAAGTATGCGAGCGATCGAGCTTAAATGGAGCACTGGTCGGGCCTGCGGTGATCAAAGGTTTGCTCGCGCTGAACGCAGCGGAGTTGACCGAACGCTTGGAAGCGGCACGAGGTTCGCCAGTCGATCGCTGGCTGATTGATGAATTCGAACAGCTGATTCAGGCGGTTCGCAATACCGGGGAATTGCTCGGTGCGGAAGACATCTTCGAGCTTGAGCGCGGCACGGCGCTTTCGCAGTTCGGCCAGCGGATGGCCTTGCGGCAAGTCTTGCAGGCGGCCGATTATCTCGCCACGGCCCTTCCCAAGCAGAAGCCTCGCGGCGCGGCCAGGCAGTACTCGGTGGCGACCAACATCCACCA
This sequence comes from Aureliella sp., assembly GCA_051960375.1. Classification (GTDB taxonomy): domain Bacteria; phylum Planctomycetota; class Planctomycetia; order Pirellulales; family Pirellulaceae; genus Aureliella. The sequence goes on from JBQCEI010000998.1 coordinate 1,021, forward strand.
GGAAGATTACTATCCGGTCGGCGGCTTCACCTCGATTTCCAATCGCGGCACGCTTGAGAGCCTGCTGCGCTCGGAGCTGGCTTACATGGATGTCGACCAGCGTCCCGATTTGTTCGACATCAAGTACGTCCGCGATGAACTGCTGTACTATTCGCGCGACGACAACCGCTTCTTCCGTCGCCGCGTGTGCTTCATGTTCGTCATGACGCCCGAGCTGGTTCTGGCGCGAGTGAAGGACGATGGAGCGAATTGGCAACGCATTATCTACACGCTGGCGCTGATCGTAGCCGCAGTGCGCTCGCTGACCGAGTGGCTGAGCGCCGATGCGTTGCGGTTCGAGATCCTGTTCGACGACGAAGCCGGCGAGAGCCCGCTGGCCGATGAGCGACTGCTGCTCGAGACGATTTTTCACGAGGAAATTCGCTCTGGCAGCGTCGAGATTTCGAGCGCGAACCATCGCGAGCTATTGCAGCGCTCGCAGCAGAACGCCAAGCAGGCCTTATGCCACTGCACGCTGATCACGGCCAGTGCCAATTCCAAGGCAATGAATGTTCTGATCCCTGCTCAGGGGCATTCCGATACCGCTCGCTCGCTGCCGCTGATGTCGGTGTTGTCGCTGGGCGATCCAAGGCCCACGGTTCAGTTCGACGATGCGTCTTACAGCTTTGAGAGCGAGCCCGATCCTTGGCGTGCGGCGCTGGCGTGCTTGATAGAGGCTTGGCTCTAACGCTTGAGAGAGTTTTTAACGCAGAGACGCAGAGATGGGGACGCGGGGGAACGCAGAGGGAAGATGATGCTGAATGCTCGCCAGACGCTTGGTAAATGCGACGTGCTTTTCATGACGCTCGATACGCTGCGCTATGATGTGGCGATGAAGGGATTGGAAGTCGGCAGGACTCCGAATCTCGCTAAAGTGTTGCCAGGCGGTCGGTGGGAACTGCGGCATTCGCCGGCCAGCTTTACTTACGCGGCGCATCATGCCTTCTTCGCCGGATTTCTGCCAACGCCCGCCAGGCCCGGCCGGCATGCGCGATTGTTCGCGGCGAAGTTTCAGGGAAGCGAAACGACCGGTGACCGGACGTGCGTGTTCGACGCTCCCGACATCGTCAGCGGCTTTGCCATGCACGGCTATCACACGCTCTGCATCGGCGGCGTCGGCTTTTTCAACAAGTGTACGCCGCTAGGAAACGTGTTGCCGGGACTGTTTGCCGAGTCGCACTGGGATGAGTCGCTGGGAGTGACCGACGCCGACTCGACGGCTAACCAAGTGCGGTTGGCGACCGAGCGGCTCGGCGAAATCCCGTCGGATACTCGCGTCTTTCTGTTTGTAAACGTTTCCGCCCTGCATCAGCCCAACTGTATGTACTTGCCCGGAGCGCGAGAGGATTCACCCGATTCGCAGCTCGCCGCGCTCAGCTACGTCGATTCATGCTTGCCGGAGTTGTTCGAAGCGCTGCGCCGCCGCGGGCCGACTCTGTGCGTCATCACGAGCGATCACGGGACCGCTTACGGCGAAGATGGTTTTACGGGACACAGGCTTGCTCACCCGGTCGTTTGGAATGTACCGTATGCGGAATTCCAAATGCACCGCGACAGCTCAATTGAATTTAGCCGCAGGGCGGTAGCCCGCGGTTGCCTGTCTTTCATATAACCCGACGCGTAAGCGAGGGACGATGTACCGTGAAGCCTAGTGGCCGGTTCTTCCGTCGCTTACACGTTCTGAAGTTGCGCACTTCCTAGTGTGGCACTGGCTATGCCAGTGTCTTATGCTTCGAAGTTCAAGGGGCGGAAGGCCCGGTAACGCGTTCCAGTGCCAATCGAACTTCGGTCGAGAATTGTTGCGAAACAGTTTGCCGTCGGATCGTGTTTGTGGGCATGAACGCGGTAAACTTCGAAAAAAGAGCACTGGCATAGCCAGTGCCACACGCGTACCGACTGATTTGGAAATACTCAATGAGTTCCGCAGTACTGAATCAACTCCAGGCCAGCCCGTTTACCGCGTACACCTACGCGTATCCGCACAAGACGGCCTACCGCAGACTCGATCCGGCCGTGCCGCTCGAAAGCGTTTGGCAAGACGAACCGCACGATCACATCTTTCTCTACTTGCACATCCCGTTTTGTGAATATCGCTGCGGGTTCTGTAATCTGTTTACGCTCGCCCAGCCGGAGCGCGACGTGCCAGGTCAGTATCTCGACAAGCTCCAGCAGCAAGCCCGAGCGTTTCGCGATGCAATCCCGGAGGCACGTTTCTCGCGATTGGCGATTGGTGGCGGGACGCCGACGTATCTGAGCTGCGATGAGCTGCAACGGCTGATGGCGATTGTTACCGATGTGCTGGGGGCCGAGCCGCAGCGGATTCCGATCTCGTGCGAAGCTTCGCCGGCGACGATCGATCGCGACAAGCTTTCGCTGCTGCGCGACTGGGGCGTCGATCGGCTTAGCCTCGGCGTGCAAAGCTTCAGCGACGAGGAAACTCGCATGATTGGCCGCCCGCAAAGAGCCGCTCAGGTCGATCGAGCGCTCGACCTGCTATCCCAGTTCGATTTTCCGGTTCGCAATCTCGACTTGATTTATGGCGGCGAGGAACAGACGGTTGCCTCGTGGATGCAATCGGTTCAGCGAGCGATCGATTTTGGCGCCGAAGAATTGTTTCTCTATCCGCTCTACGTCCGCCGATTGACCGGGCTCGGTAAACGCAGCGGATCGGAAACGTTGAGCCCTGAAGAGCAAAACGAGTGGGACGCTTTTCGGTTAGACGCTTACCAAGCAGCGAGGGAGCTGCTGCTCGCCAGCGGTTATCGGCAAGTTTCGCTGCGGAACTTTCGACGCGACGAGCAAGTCGCAGTGCACGAGCGTTCGGCTGATTCGTCCGACGGTGCCGTTTATTGTTGCCAGCTCGATGGAATGGTCGGCCTTGGGTGCGGAGCGCGGAGCTACACGCGGACACTTCATTATTCGAACGAGTATGCCGTCGGCAGCAGCGGCGTCCGCAATATCTTGCGCAGCTATCTCGCCCGCAGCGACTCCGATTTCCGGCAGGTCGATTATGGCTTTCACTTGGACGACGACGAACAGCGCCGCCGCTATCTGCTGATGTCGCTTCTGCAAGTGGCCGGCATCGATCGTGCCGGCTATCGCCAGCGGTTCGGCTCCGACGCGCTCGACGACTTTCCGCAATTGGCCGAGCTGGCCGCCGCCGGACTGGCATCGATCGGCGACGAATGCATCGCCCTCACCGAGGATGGGCTGGCGTTATCGGACGCGATCGGCCCTTGGTTCTATTCGGCGCGGGTACAGCGGCTTTCGGAAGGATACCAATGGAATTAGATCTTTCAATTCTGTATCGCGGGCCGCTCTCGAGTTGTAACTACGATTGCGACTACTGTCCGTTTGCCAAGCATCATGAGACCGCAGCCGAATTGAAAGTCGATCGGCAAGCCCTGGAGCGATTCGAATCTTGGTGCGCGAGCCAGCAGACGCTTCGCTTGTCCATCTTGTTTACACCTTGGGGCGAAGCGCTGACGCGTCGCTGGTACCGCGATGCGATCTGCCGGCTGAGCCATCAACCGCACCTGCGAAAAGTTGCCATTCAAACCAATCTTTCGTGCCAGCTCGATTGGCTGAAGCAATGCGATCTCGAGCGCGTCGGTCTGTGGTGCACTTTTCATCCCGAGCAAGTTGCGCTCGACCAATTCGTCGATCAGTGTCATCGCCTGGATGCCATCGGTGCCAAGTACAGCGTGGGCGTTGTGGGGCGCAAAGAGCATTGGGAGGCAGCTCAAGCGCTCAGAACGCAGTTGCGGCCCGAGATCTACATGTGGGTCAATGCGTTCAAGGACCAGCCGAGCTATTACGAAGATGCGGAAATTGCGCAGTGGACGGCCCTCGATCCTCTCTTTCCGATCAACAACAGGCGGCATCCGAGTCTCGGCAAGAGTTGTCGAGCGGGCCAGACGGTGATCTCGGTCGACGGTGAAGGGACGGTGCGTCGCTGTCACTTCATCAAGACCAAGCTCGGCAATCTCTACGAAGATTCTCTTGAGACCATGCTCGCGCCGCGACGGTGTACCAACGCCGTGTGTGGCTGCCACATCGGCTACGTGCATCTCGAGGAACTGCAGCTCTACGAGGTCTTTGGCGACGGAGTGCTCGAGCGGCGGCCAGAATATGGGAAGCGATCACCAACGATAGCCTGAAGCCGCATCGCTTGTTGTAGAACATAGCGCAAGCGGAGCCCCTCACCCCCCGGCCCTGGCCTGATAAAAACTACGTGATGGTTTGGTTAGCTACAACGAAGTCCCGTTGCGCATCGCAAAAGCTCAGCGCTCAGTTCGCCCCGGAGGGGCCGGCGTTAGTAGCCCGGGGCGGAAGCCCCGGGGACGAAGCAGCCCATGTCAATTTCCGCCCCGGAGGGGCCGGCGTAGGCCGTGTAGCGGCGTTACGCCGGCCCCTCCGGGGCGGATGATGCTTGCGCTCTCGCATCCCCGGGGCTTCCGCCCCGGGCTACTGACGGCGGGCCCTCCGGGCCGCATTAACAGCCTGCAGTGCGCAACAGCTTGGGAACACTCTCCTAACCGCAGACGACAACTATTTATCAGGCCAGGCCGGGGGTTAGGGGTCTTCGAAGTCAGAATGGAAACGAAAACGCCAGCTCGCCCGCGATTCGTCGTGGTCGGCAATCCCGAGAATCGTCGCGTGCAGATGTTTCAAGCCGCCCTGGCGACGATGGCAAACCTATTCGGTTGCGCGCCCGAGTGCCACGTCGTGGCATACGAAAATCTGCTCAGTGGGCGCCAGCAACTCGATTCGGTTCTGTCGCCCGGCTCAATTCTGCGCATCGATTCTCCGGGTGAGAACTTTGCCGTGGAGCGGCTCTTGATCGCTCGCGGAGCGGAGGCAGCTTTGGGTGAAGGCTGCCACTGGATCTCGGCCGGCGATGCTCTGCAGCTTTGCCCCGACGTCGGTCGCATTGCGTATCCAAGACAATGGTACTGTGGCTTTCGAGCGCTGATGGAAGAAATCGCCCGGTACGTTGCGGCATGCAGCGGCCTGCAGACGATGAACGATACCGGCGACATCATCACCATGTTCGACAAAGCGGATTGCCGTGAGCGCTTGCGCGAATGCGACGTACCGGTCGCTGCCGCTCTGCCCGAACCGAAAAGCTTTGAGCAGTTGCGCGAGGACATGCGGCAAGCCGGGATGTCGCGCGTGTTCGTCAAGCTGGCCAACAGTTCGTCAGCCTCGGGCGTGGTCGCCTTGCAGCTCGGCCGCCAGCGCATGGCGGCGACGACTTCAGTGGAGCTGGTCAGCCAGTCCGGCGAACTGCGGCTCTACAATTCGCTGCGGCTCCGGACTTATCAGCGGGAGACGGAGATTGCCGCGATGATCGACTGGCTGTGCCGTGAAAAAGTGGTCGCTGAGCGATGGATGCCCAAAGCGATCGCTGGCAACAAAGCCTTTGACTTGCGGCTGCTGGCTTTTCCGTCGGGGCTGCGGCATGCGGTCGTTCGGCAAAGCAGCACTCCGATCACCAATCTTCACTTGGGCAACTCGCGCGGCGATTGGGAGGCTGTGCGAAGTCGCCTTGGCGACGCCCTGCCCCGGCTCGAGGCGACGTGCCGTAAGATTTCGCAAAGCTTTCCGCGCACGACCTGCATCGCGGTCGATGCGCTGATCGCTCCCAACTTTCGCGATCATGCCGTGATTGAACTCAATGCCTTCGGCGATTTGTTGCCGGGCGTGGTGCACGCGGGGCATGACGCGTATCAAGCGACGATCGCCGAGATGTTCACCGCTGCGGGAATCGATTGTTCCGCACGTCGAGCTCGCGCAGGTTTTTGAGAGCTGGGTAGCCAGCCATGGTTTCGTAAGTGGACGAAGTGATCTGGTTGGCTCGCAGGTTGAGGCGCTGCAGCGAGGAAAGCGAAATCGAATCGGCCAGCCCCTTGGCTCCTTCATTGCCAATTGCATTGGACGCCAGATCCAACTCGACGAGTTGCACGAGAAAGGGCGAACGGCCGACCGCCCGTGCGCCGGTAGGGCCGATCGCATTGAGTGGCAGCAAGAGCGAATGAAGGTTGTGCAGGCTGGTGCAGTTGGCCAATGTGTAGGCTCCGGCGGCCGTGATCGCATTGGCACCCAAGTGCAACTTGCGAAGCCCGGATAGGTCGCGATCGCATAGCCCGGTCAAGTCATCATCCTCGACCTTGCCAAACTGCAAGCTCAACTCGGTGACTTGCTCGATGCACCGCATCTGGAACCATTGCTGAGAGCCTCCGATCGCCGCCACGTTGCTGCCGGTCAAATCGAGCCAGCGGATTTGCTCGGGGAGCGATGCATTGGAAAAACCATCAAACGCTTCATCAAGCCGCGTTATTTGAATGGCATGGAGAGCTGGCGAGGCCGAGCATATTGCCTGGCCGTGCTGGAGAAAGTTGCGGGCCGAGATGCGAATGCGTTCGATGAGTCCCCGCTGGAAGCAACGCGTGCTGACCCCTTCGGCCCCCAGTTCGCGCAGCGGCTCGAGCCACTGTTCGCCGTACGCTTCGATCAATTCCCGCTCGCGCAACTCCAGCTGCGTTCTGGCCGGATCGTTCTTAAGCAACTGGCCGAGGCTCACTTGAACGCGAATGAATTCGCCTTGCGGATTGCCACTGTCTTCGAGGAAGTCGGCAAATATTAACCGCGGCGTATCATCGTGCGGATGGGTGCGGACTTCTTCGGCGAAAGGGTTGTCGTCGAGCATGAGATTCTCGTCCCATCGATGTGGCAGTTGAGTGTCTTATCGAAAAAAGCTCATTGGGGAATTCGGTAGGTAAGCAACGGGATTGCGACCTGTAAGGTCGCCTCTATCAGCCCAGGGCAAGTCGCCTTTAGGCGGCGCAGCCCTGGGTAAAAAGAACGATCGGTATGTCGGCCCTGAAAGGTGCCGCTCATACCA
>JBQCEI010000999.1:0-6146 GCA_051960375.1 Aureliella sp.
CGTCTGTTTACGCCAAACCTTCATGCTTCCGCTCTCCGTCTAAGAGACCTCGTAAAGCGGTGCGGTAGCGGCTTCGTTCCCGTTTTGGTTGCACGGTGGTTGCACAGGATTTGCACGAAAACCGTGCAACCAAGCCCGATTCTGCCATCGGAAAACGAAAAAACGCTGGCGGTTTCCCGCCAGCGTTTTGCGTTAGAGCGTTGAAAAGCAAGGCTTTTCGCTAGTGCGGATGAGAGGAGTTGAACCTCCACGACCTTTCGGCCACTAGAACCTGAATCTAGCGCGTCTGCCAATTCCGCCACATCCGCATAAGGCAGTGCCCGCGTCAGTTGCCGCGGACAGTTGATGGGCCTTATTGTCAAAAGGTTGCTCAGTCTGTCAATGGGTCCGACGCGAAGCCGTTTTTATTGTTCCAATTCTCTCCGCGCTCTCTGCATCTCCGCGGTAAAAACGGCATTTTCAGCAAAGCTTAACAGCCGGCCGCAGCCTAATGCGCCGCTGCAGGAACATCGCTGAACTTGAAGACCGCGTACGTGCCATTGGCGATGCTGCTGTTGGGATAGACGATCTCCAGCAGCGGAGGTTCGCGCTGGATGCGGCGATCGACCAGGACGTACTGAAAGTGGTAACGCGCCTGCAGTGCGCGCAGCTGGGAGGTCGTCCAGCCCAGCGGCTCGCCGCCAGGCCCGCGCGGCGGCGCGCAGTGCACCAACCGATCGTACCACTCGAGCAGCGAGCGGCTGTCCTGCGGCACGTCCTTGTAGCACACCACTTCGGCTCGGCCCGCATACCACTTGAATGTTTGCTGCGCTCGCGGGGTCAGGAACAAAGCGTCGGTCGGCGTGTTCTCCGCGACCCAATCGCAAACCGCTTGCCAGTCGCGTACCACTTCGGGCCCGGAGGCCAGCTCGGGACTTTCACTCATCAACAACGTGCGATCGGCGGGCGCCAACTCGTCCTCCCACTGCTCCATTACCTGCCGCCCCATCGCTGCCACCGTGAACAACACCAGCAGCGTCGCGGGCAACGCGCCCAGCGCCCAATGGAACTGCTGCGAAGAACCCAGGGGCCGGCGCGATGGCATGGCCGCGCTAACAGCGGTCGGCCGGCACACTCGCAGCGCACAGCTCCACATGCCGACAACCCAGGCCAGCGGCACGGCCACATCGGACCAACGGAACCAATAGAACCTCAGCAAACCGGCCGCGATGTCCGGACGCGTGCGCACGCCGATCCAATCGATCAGCAGTCCGATCAAGCTGATCGCCACCGACAGCCACGCCACGGCGACGAGCATCGCTGCCGGGTCGCCCTCGCCACGGGCAACCGCAGAGACTTCGTTCAAGCCGCGACCAGCTCTCCACGGCGCGTAGACCAGCGCCGTCGCGATGACGAAAAGGATGAGCGTGCATGCGCCGGCGATGTGCTGCGAGCCCGCAAACAAATGCGGACTTTGATGGTGCGCCAAGCGGAAGAACGCATGGATCTGCGCGACGACGATGTCGCCCGCACGCGCCGGGCCGCCGATCATGCTGAGCGCGGGGAGAATCCCGACCAGCGCGATCGCGCCCGCCACCAGCGCTGGCCACACTTGCTCGCCGAGCGGCGCTATCTTACGGCCCCACAGCAGCCACGCGCCGACCATCGTCAGTCCCGCCCAGCCGCCGACCAGCGGATGAAAAGCGATGGCGACGCCGATCGGCAGCCACACCTTATTCCATCTGCCGTCGAGCAGGCGCGCCAGCGCGAGGATCACAAACGGATACGCGAGCGACTTGGCTTCGAATCCTCCGATAGCCCACTCGCCAGCCCAGTTGCCCAGTCGAGTCGCCAAGATCCAGCCCGCTAAAACGAGCGCCGAAACGGGAATCGAGAAACGCAAGCTCCTCGCGAGTCGCTGCCATGCGAACGCCATCGCCAGCCAGCTGACAACGCGCCCAACCCAGGCGACCGCGGTCAGCGACAAGAAGGTACTCAGAAAGCCAGCGATCTCCGAGAACAACCAGTGGGCATTGCCCGATGCGAGAAACAGATCGCCCGGCGCGTACTCGGGATTCCAGGCATGCTTGGCCTTGGGCAAGTAGTGCGACTCGTTGACTCCGGGAACGAGACTCGCATCAAGCAGCCAGATGATCAGAAAATTCAACCACACCGCAGCGAGCATCGCGCCGTATCCGGAGCTGCGGCCAGTTGCCTCGTCGCCCGCGGCCAGCCTGTGAGATTCCCGCTCGGGCGCATCGGGACTTTGCGCATCGCGATGCTCGGCGGCCTCTGCTCTCCGCTTAGCGCGTGCGGTCATTGCGGCATGGGCAGCGCCGATGCCCGCTCGAGCAAGGTCACACCCCGAACCCGGAAAGCCGCTAGTCGGTCCCCATTGCTGGTCGCCGGGGCCGGGCGGCGGGCGCGGTCATCGTCGATCGGGGCGGCAAGGGGAGCGCAGCGTCCGAGGGCACGAAAGGCAAGAATCGCCGTGGAATTTGTCCACTTAGGGCGTGCCGGCAAAAACTGACGCCGGGTGCAAAAAGTCTGCCAAAAAATCATCTTTTCGCGTTGCGATTTCTTGACTGACGCGACGTTGTACGTAGAGTGAAGGTAGCACGCCATGAAAAGTAAACTGGTTGAAAGACCACTTACTGCTTCACATGTTGTACGCCGAGAAGCCTTGAGTTGAGCACCACTGGGTGGCCAGAAGGATTCGGCAAGGGCTATTTTGCCAAAGGAAGGGTCCGATGTTAGTCCTATCACGTAAGAAAAACGAGAGCATCGTCATCAACAACGACATCACGATTGTCGTGGTGGAGATCCGTGGTGACAAGGTTCGGCTGGGTGTTGAAGCTCCGCGGGAAGTTCCGGTGCATCGTCGTGAAGTCTATGACGCGATTCAGCGCAGTCAGCAGACCGATGACGCCCCGAACGCATCCCAGGATTAGAGCATAGTCGACACTGTTTCGCAACCGCTTTCAGTCCTGGTCTGCCTTCCGCACGCTTCTCTCTTGTCTCGAGTTGCCAAGCCGCTCGAGTCCTAGACGGCTATTTGAGTCTCATATTCTGAGTCTTAGGCGTGTCGCACCTGCAATGCCATGCGCCCTCCGTGTTGCATGCTCTCGCGAGCTTTCTCTAAAGCGTACAAGCTGCAATACACGTCTTCGAGGTCGCCGGTCTTGCGCACCAAGCTGGTGACGGCTCGGTGAAACTGCGTCAGCAGTTGCTGGCCCACCGACAGTTCGCTGTCGAGCGATTCTTGATGCCGACCCGCTTCATCAAACCAGATGAGCGAATTGGGCAAATCGACAAACGCCAGCCCCTTCTCACAACAGACCTGCACTCCCGCCGGCGGTCGAAACGCGATCGCTTCGTGCCATGAGCCGGGAATGTACGCCCCGCAGCTGATCTGAGCCAGCGTCGCTTGTGAAGGGTCCGCACCGGTCGAGAAATCGAGGCTCAGCACCTGATAGTCAGGCGTAGCGGCGTCGGCCAGCGACGGATGATAGACCGCCTGCACGCCCCGCGCATCGTGCCCGACGATGAAGCGACACCAGTCGATCAGCTCTATCAGCTCCCGCCGGCTGCGATCAGCCAGGCTGCGGTGCGTCCGCGGCGCGCTGCCACCGGTTTCGCACGTCAATCGACGATGACAAAACAGCAATCGCGGTCGGCCCAGCCGCGTGGCGATCAGTTCCTTGAGCCTCAGCGTCGCCGGGGCAAAACGCCGCGGGAACTCGGCCATGAAGGCGACCCCCGACTCCTCGACCTGCCGCCGCAACTGGCTGGCCACCTGCGGCTCGAAGTCGACCTCGGTGCCGCAGTAAATCGCTTTGCCAAACTCGCACGAGGCCTGAATCGGCAACGTGCCGAACCAGTCGCCGTCGAGCAGCATGACGGCGTCGATGTCTTCGCGCTGCACCATGCAGCGATAGCCATCAAAACGCTGACAGCCGAACTCCTGTGCGACTTGGTCGGCCAGCCGCGCCACGCTGCAATAAACGCCCTTGACCTCAAACCGATCCTGAAGCATTCGCAGAGCGGGACGGTAACGGTTCTGCCAGTCGCGCGACAGACCGATTAAGCCTAGACGAAGTCGCATGTTTCCAGTGCCTGAACTACGGCCATAAACGAAATGTGCAATCGGGAGGAAGACCAATCCACCCTCCGGAGTGCACTATTTTGAAAAATCTTTCGGACCAACCGGGTGTAGCCAATCGGAGGGGGAGACTTCCGAAGTGATAGCAGCCCTTCATTTACGTAAACCATAAAACGCGAACGACTTGGCACGATCGGTCCGACCGCGCGCTTTGCAGCGCGCACTGCCCGAGCCGCAAGCGTCGGCGGCCTGTGGATAATGCTAGCAGGACAGAAAGCGCTTGTCAGTGGTTTTCAGCCGCTTATACTCTGCCCGAAACAATGGGTCGTCAAAGGCTGCTTGTCCGCTAGAGCTTAACCAGATCCCCCAGACTTGATTCTCCTCATCGATTCGGACTAGGTAAGCGGCTTTTGACAGCGATACACGTTCAGTGCGCTGGAGGGAAGGGACTCGAGTTGTTGACTGTCGCTCGTCGCGACACGGATGTCTTTGGAACCATCTGACGGCACTGCCTGCTGGGAATCTCCGCCGAACTTTTGCGCGGGAGCACCCTTTCGGCACCGGCACGATTGTCCAAGAAAACCAAGTTAACAGCAATGACAGTCTGTGAAACTGGCGAGAGTCCCGTTCGACTTTGCTGAGTGGATCGCGACAGTGTCTTTTCACGAAGGGATGAGAAAGTATGGTTCATGTGGCATTGGCTCTGATGATGGCTGTTACTGGAGCGAGCAACGGAGTTTCCGACGATTACGACGCTGCGTGCGCTAGGGCCGAAAAGGAGAAAAAGCCGCTGTTGGTCTTGGTGGGAGCTTCTTGGTGTGCTTCTTGCCAGGTATTGAAAAAGGAAACAATCGAACCGATGAAGGGAGCCGGGGAACTGAACGATGTGGTCGTGGCGGTCGTCGATAAAGACGCTCGTCCCGAACTGGCCCAGCAGCTGATGCGGGGCAACACCTTGCCACAGGTCGTGATGTTCAACCAGGACTCCAACGGCTGGAAAAGATACAGTCTAACTGGAATGCAGAGCCAATCGCGCATCCGTGAACTGCTTCGCCGCGTGCGCGACACCGCCACCGGCCGGAATCGCTAGTCCACTCGCAAACGAGCAACCGTATCGCCCGTTAACTCGTAGTTGACGCGCGACGAACTACAAAAAACGAGAACGGCCGTCCCACCAGCGCGGGACGGCCGTTTTTTTATGCCCGTTTTTTACCGCGGAGGCGCGGAGAGGTAGCGTCTGTAATTTTGTAACCCGATGCGTAAGCGAGGGACAAACCCGGCGTAAGGACCGGCTGCACGGCTTCTGACTGCAGATGGTCCGCTCTGGCAGAACAATGTATTGTCGGGCTATGTGGCGGGTTCGTCCCTCGCTTACGCGTCGGGTTACATGAAGTCCGGACAGCGTTGAGAGCGGAGGACGCCCGAGCCGGGTGCTCAGCCCTCGGCACCTTCCGTAGCCAGGACCACTTCCTGGCGAGGGCGAGCTTTGGCCGGCTTTTCGCGCTCGGCGTGTTCCTCGCGCAGCGGCTGGACTTTTTCGCGCTGCAAATCCTCTTCTTCGTCGTCGATCTCGCTGCGGCGATGTTCGGCGGCCAGGATCAGGTACAGAGCCGGCACGACGAACAGCGTGAACACGGTGCCGATCGCCAACCCCGCCACCAAGACGATTCCGATGCTGTTGCGAGCCTCGGCCCCCGGGCCGGTGACCAGCACCAGCGGATAGTGCCCGCAGACGGTCGCAGCGGACGTCATCAACACCGGCCGCAGCCGAGTCTGGGCGGCTTCCACAATCGCCGCCAGCTTGCTGAGACCCGACTCCTGCAGATGATTGGCGAATTCGACGATGAGAATGCCGTTTTTGGCCACCAGTCCCACCAGCGTGATCAGACCGACTTGCGAATAGATGTTGATCGTCGTCAGCCCGAGGAACGTCAGCGCGAGCGCTCCGGAGATCGCCAGCGGCACCGAGCCCAAGAGGACGATCAGCGGATCGCGGAACGAGTGGAACTGAGCGGCCAGCACCAGGTAAATCAGCACCAGTGCAAAGGCGAGCGTGACCGTCAGC
>JBQCEI010001000.1:0-2705 GCA_051960375.1 Aureliella sp.
GTCCAGATTTGCACGTCGATGGAGTCTTGCGAAGGCTCACCGAGCGCAGCAAGTTGCTTTTCCAAACCAACCGTTTCGCGTTGCAGCTCTTCAAGCTTGCTGCGATCGCTTTCGCTGAGCGCCGCGATGACTTCGGCCATGGCCGGCGCGTGCGGCTGACTGCGATAGCTGGCGGCGACTTCCGCTGCCGAGAGTGCGCGATCGTAGAGACGTGCTCGTTCCCAGCGAGCGGCTAGCTGCTTGTTGCCGCCGGCGGGCAAGTGACGGCAACCGAACGTGATCACCGCTTGATTCGCCTCGAAGCTTTGCAGGCCGCTGCTGACGTAACTCTCGCCGTACGGCTCGCCGTTGCGATAAGCCCCGATGCGACCGTCGGCTGCGTAGGTGATCGCCAGATGCACCATCTGCCCTGGCTGCGTTTCGCTTGGACCGCCAAAGGGTTTCGTGCGAGCAAAAAAATTGCTGCCGGCGAGCCACTGGCCTTCGCTCTGCTCGCCCAGAACGATCGCATCAAAGACATCGCCGCCGAGAGTTTGCACGCTCATCACGCCGCCACCGCGCTGCTTGAGATCGTCGACCGCCATCCAAACTTCCAACGTCTTGGCGGCGAGTGGGTAGGGAAGGGGAGCAGTTTTGAAAAATCCGCCGCGCGTTACTAATTGCCCGGCAACCAGTTCAGCTTTGCCGACCAGTTCGCCCGACAGCTGGCCGCCGGCGTCGGAATGTCGATCGAACTCCCAGCTCGCGATCGGCTGTGGCACAGCATCGTCCGAAGCGTGCCCGGCCGTGACCGTGCCGCTGATGCGATCGATGAGTTGCTGGCGAGCCGGCGAAAGCAAGCGCTCTTGAGCCTGACGACTAGCGCCGAGCTTTTGCCCGAGCTCCTCGCGTTGGGACTCGCGATGAACAAGTTCCTGTCGCAGTTGTTCTTCGAGCGCCACCACATCGGCGACTTCGGCCGCCTCGGCATCGCGCCAGAAAGCCGCGCGGAACATGTCGCTCGCGATCGCTTTCGCACTCGAGCCGCCGTCGCGCTTGAGAGCGGCTTCGGCCCAGTTGCGAGCGTACGAGCGCACCAGCGGATTGTTCAGCAACATCAGCGACTGGGCTGGCACGTTGGTCACATCGCGGCGGCCAATGGTTGACGTTGGCTCGGGAAAATCAAACACGCGCAGCTGGGAATCGAGCGAGTTGCGGAAGACGCGCACATAGATGCTGCGCCGCGGCGTCCCGCCATCGACCGAAGGACCATACATCTTCAAGTCGAGCTTGCCCGCGGCGACGAGCTCGGCATCGCGAATCGATTCGGCTTCGAGTCGCCGCAGCGGCGCTCGCGCCAGCCATACGTTGTCCGGATCGAGCGCACGAGTGGCCGGATCGACCTCAGATGTCTGCTGCCACGTATGCGAAGTGACAATCAAGCCGATGATGTGCTTGAGCGACCAGCCGTTGGCGATCAGTTCACCGGCTAAATAATCGAGCAGCTCGGGATGGCTCGGCAACTGGCCAAGCTTGCCAAAGTTGTCAGGTGTCGCGACCAGCCCGCGGCCAAAGAGATGATGCCACAAGCGATTGACGATCACGCGAGCCAGCAACGCTCGTCCGGGTCCGGTCAATTTGTGAGCCAGCTCGAGCCGCCCGCTGCTATCGGTCGAACGGATCGGTTCCGAGTCCAGCGCGCGAATGAACCCGCGCGGTACCGGCTGGCCTTGCTGACGGTGATCGCCGCGGACATACAAAGGCTGATCGGCGCCGACGGTTTCCAGCACGCCGGGCACGCGCGTCGGCAGCGGAGTTTTTTCTTCGATCTCGCGATAGGCGTTGATGAGCCGGGCGAGCGAACCAGCATCGATCTTCGCGGCCGCATTGGCATCGGCGGCCGGGCCATCAGCCAATACATCGGGCAACAAACCGGCCTGCAGCCAGGCATCGAACCACAGAGCTTGCGCGTCGGTGATGTCGCCATTGCGCCATCGGCGGATTGCATCTTGCAAAGCATCGCTCAAGCAAGCTCGCAGCTGTGCGAAGGTTTGCGGCTGCGCAGCTTGATAAGCCTCGGCCAGCGCTGCGAACGGTTCGAAGTCTAACGTTGGCGGAGCGGCCTCGCCTTTGCGCACAAGCCGCGCGTCGCGAATGCCGAACCACGATCGCTCGTTGCCGCGAGCCAGCACCGGCGCATCGCTGGCCGTTGCCAGTTCCACGTGCACCGAGTCGCCGCGCCAATAACTCAGATCGTATTTCTGCCAACGCCACTGGCGGCTCTTGAGCACCGTGACCGGATAGACCGTGCCGTCGCGAGGATAATCCTGCACGGTATAGCGCACCGACGCTTCACCTTCGCCCGCAACGAGCAACCACAACTCGTAATCATCATCCAGTTCGATGCGCGGCGATTGCAACACATTGCGATGGCGCGTCGACAGCACGTGCGAATAACGACCGGTGGGCAAGACGGACTCGAGCGCCGGCGAGCCGCTGGCCGCCACGGTGAACTCGCCGGCTGGCGCCGTGCGTTCGCACGAACCGTTGCCATGCGCGAACCAGTTGGCGATGTTCATCTCACCGGAGTGCGATCGATCACCGTCCGCAACTAGCCCATGCCTGCGATAGTCGCTGAAGAGTTTGGTAACAGCTTCGGGCAGAGGCTCATCGGCATGCCGAGCCGCGTCGCTTTCGAGCAAGAGTTTAAAGAGGTAGAGCGGGTG
>JBQCEI010001001.1:0-2248 GCA_051960375.1 Aureliella sp.
CGACTTTTCGAGTTCTCGCAGCGTGCCCTCGGCCTCTTCGATGCGGCCCAGTCCGGTCAGCGCTTCTACCAGCGAGCCGGGTAGATCGATGCTGTCCTTGAGCGCCTTTTTGCCCGCGGTCCAGACCGCCAGCGCTCGGTCGGTATTTTGGTCGCGCCAGTAAGCTTCGCCGGCGGCGCGATAAGTCGCTTCGCGCTGGAGGCGAGAAACGTCCGGGGAGGAAAGGGCAAGCAGTTTTTCGTAGATCGCGAGCCCGTCTTTCAGCTTGGAATCTACGACGGCCTGTGCGGCGCCTAGATTGGCCAGGTCCCAATCCCAGTATGGCGAGTATTCCCCTTCTTCGAGCAATGGAGCTACGTTGGTCGCCAAGAACGACGGTTCCGAGTCGGTGTCGCCGGCGTCGGCAGGGCTGAGATTCTCGCTCAGCCGCGCGAGCGCCGTGGGCACGGCGGTTTCCAGCAGCGAAGCGGCCAGTTGCGGATTCTTTTCCAATTGGAAGTGGTAGGCGAGCCACTGGGCGCGGCCCCTGTCCTGCATCGCCGCCAGCCGAGCGCTGAGGTCGTCGGCCTCTTTTTCCAATTGCTCTTCGGTCGGTGACTGCGCGCTGCCTTCGAACCAGTCGGAAGTCGACCTCACTGCATAGAGGAAATGCGTGGCCAGCGTCAGGTCGTCGGGATTGTGCTGGAGCGCCTCGCGCACAACCAGCCCCACGGGCTGCTGAGCCATCCATTTCCAGTAGTCTTGATCCTTCGTAACTTTGGGATCGCTTGTCCGGTCTCTCAACTGGGCCACTAGCTGGCCGGCCATCGCCTGGGCCAGCCAGCTCAGCGCCTGCGGATCCTCCGGGGGCGCCGCTAGCAAGATCACCTGCCGCTGTGCTTCATGGGTCCAAATGTCACCCAGCTGCACCAAGCGTTTGATTAACCGCTTGCGAAGTTCGGTTCGCTGCGCCTCAAAGACCGACTGATCCCCGGTCGCGGCGATGGCTTTCGCCAAGCGAACGCGGGCACCTTCCAGTTGCGGGTAGGTCTTGACCGCGTTGTCGGTTGCGATACCCAGCCGTATCAAAGCTTGGGTGTCGTTGGGAGCCAGGCGGACATAACGCGTCAGCCATTTGACTTGCTCTGGATACTGCTGAGCCTCTTCGGCCGCCGCCGCGCGATCGAGCAACCCGGTGCTCAGACGACTGGACTGCCAGAGATAGGCTCCGGCCACCGCGCTGCCGCCGATGACCAAGATGGTGATCGAGGCCAAGAGCAAAGGTAGGTTCCAGGCCCAGTAGTATCGCGGTTGACGAAGCTGACCGACGTACTCGGTCTCAACCTCGGGAGCATTCCTGCGCGGGGAGACCCTTGGAAGGCGTTCTGCTTTTAATTGCATAAGTCCATCGCCATTAATGGGAGTTTGTCAAACCGGTTGCGGGCGCACAATTCCAAACACCCGTTGTCAAGCAGCATGTCTGTCGAGCACCTTTGGGCTGAACATCGTTTCAGCGATCTGCGTTTCAGCTATCTGCGGTCTGAAGGCTGGCGCGATAGGCCGCACGATCATTGGCAGCGGCAAAGAAAGCGAGCGGAGATGAGTGGCAATCACCTAGACAGTCCTTTGGGGTGTGGCTCTGGATGTGGCAGCTAGTAGGATTTTGCGTTTGGGCGCGTGAGCCCGAGCGGTACACAGATCTCGCTCCCTTGAGCGCCTGCGCGTCTCGCTCTATGAGCGCCGGCTCGCGATGCAGTGCGATTGGCTCGGCAGCGGCGCGACTTGCCAGCGCCACTAGCTTCGCACTGGCACTACTTCGCAGCGACACTACTTCGCAGCGACACTTCTGTGCACTGGCAGCAACATCTTGTGTGGCGACCTCACAGGCAGCCGACGGCACGCATCGATGGTCCGCGCGCTGATCGGCTTTACACGGATTGGCTTTGCACTGTTCGGCTTTGGAGCGGCGCGATGTGCGCTGGTCGGCTGTGTGCTGGTCGCTTGTGCGCTGATGGGCTGTGCACTGGCTAGTTGTTCACGGATGCGATTCTCTGTGCACACCGGTGCGATCGATTGCGGCGAGGTGGAGTGCTTTGCAATCGGGCAGGCGTGTTTGCTAACGACCATGTGGCTTGTCTTGCGCTTGCCAGCACGGTGCTAAGTGCGGGCTTTCAAGCGGCGACCAACCTCATGGTGCGGGGCAGAAGTCGCGTTGCAACTTCTGCACCATTGATGCCGATTTCAGCAGGCTTCAGGCTTCAGGCTTCAG
>JBQCEI010001002.1:0-8941 GCA_051960375.1 Aureliella sp.
GGAAGTCGGCGAGGGTTCGCATCGCCACTTGGCTCCGACCAAGGAATTGCTCGGCCAGGACGCCGCCAAGCTGGCCGCTGCTGCCGGCGTGACGGTCGATCCGAAGGTCGAACTGCTCTACGGCGAAACGCGCGAAGACCATCCGTTCGTTTCCGTCGAGCAGATGATGCCCTTCGTGCCGTTCGTCCGCTGCCGCGACTTCGACCATGCCGTCGAACTGGCCAAGCGCTACGAACACGGCTACCGCCATACCAGCATGATTCACTCGAGCGACGTGCGCCGCATGACCAAGATGGCCCGCGTGATGGATACGACGCTGTTCATCAAGAACGGACCGTGCATGGCGGGGCTGGGACTGGGCGGCGAAGGCTACCTGTCGTTCTCGATCGCCGGCCCGACCGGTGAAGGAGTCACCACGCCGCTGACCTTCACTCGCGAACGTCGCTGCACGCTGGTCGACGACCTGTGGGTGCTCGGCAACCCATCCACCGGCAACTAACGGCCTGTTGCGTTCATCAGCCGTTGGGCGCTAGCCCGCGGTTGGTTTCATCAGCCGGCACGCGGTAGCGTCCGGTTGTTTTCCGACGGGTGCGAGAACCGACAACACGTTCGAACAGATTTGTTAAAGACACACTGCTCATGCAAGTTGCCTTGGTCGTCGGCCGGGCTCACGCCACGGTCAAACATCCCACGCTCGGCGGCAAGAAATTGCTGCTCGCTCAGCCGCTGCTGGCCGATGGCTTCCGTCCCGACGGCCCGCCGCTGCTGGTGGTCGACCGGCTGGGAGCGGGACCGGGCGACCAGGTCATGCTGACCAGCGACGGCGCGGCGATCCGCGACTTGTTTGGCGTCGAAAACTCGCCGATTCGCTGGGCCGTAATGGGCATCGTCGATGCGACGCGAGCCAGTTAAATCGCCTGTTGAATACCTATGCCGAAAACCGGGGGCTAACGCCCGCCGGCTGATAAGAAGATAACCTGACCAATACGTCCGACATGCAACTCTCCACCATCGATATCGAACAGATCATCCGCGTCGTCATGGAGCGACTTGCGGCTGCTGGCGATTTGATGGAAGGGGTCGCCGAGATGGCCGAGCCTACAGGTCAATCGACCGAACTGGTCATCCAGGATCGCGTGGTAACCACACACCTGGTTGAAGCTCAGCTCGACGGCAAGCGCACGCTGCGCATCGGCCACCGCGCGGTTGTCACTCCGGCGGTACTCGACCTGTTGCGAGCCAAGAGAATCGAACTGGTGCGAGAAGATCGCTCATCGTCCCCGGCGCGTTTGACCGGCAGCGCCGGATCAGCGTCGGCTAACAAGAGCGGCGACGCTTCACCTGCAAGCTCGGTGGTCGCGCCGGTGCTGGTGTGCGGATCGGCCGTTTGGTTCAACAGTTTGACGCGGCACTTGTGTCCCAAGCAGGCTGGCGTCGAAGGGTGCGAAGACAGCGCTGCGGTGCAACTGATCGAGCGTCATCTCGCTCTCGGCGGCCAACAAAGCGTCTGGCTGACCAGCCGCCCATTTGCGGCGGCTGCAACCGCTCAGCGAACCACCAAGGCGGTGGCAGTGCAGCTCGGCTCGCTGGTCGATTTGGCGGCGGCCCTCGAGCAAGCCCAGCCACAAGTTTTGATCGTCGACGCGCCGCGCTGGACCGTGGCCGCGATCGGCAACTTGGTTCGCGCCTTGGCCAGGAGTCGCTAAGCCATGCAGATCTTCAAAGTCATTGGCAACGTAACGCTCAGCCGCTGCCACCCGAGCCTCTCGGGTGCTCGACTGCTGGCGACCGAACCGATGGGCAGCCAGTCGATCGGCGGCCCGGCGCCGGTCGATCCCGACCTGGTAATCGTCTGGGACGATCTGGGTGCGGGTGTCGATTCGAACGTTGCCGTGAGCGACGGAGCGGAAGCGGCTCAACCGTTTCGTCCGGCGCTCAAACCGGTCGACGCGTACAACTCGGCCATCCTTGATGAAATCAATTTCGATTCCAAAGTTACTCAAAGTCTGAAACTCTAGGACTGACGCATGATCAACGCACACAAGATTAAACAAGACATTTGCGAGATTGGACGTCGCATCTACAACAAAGGTTTTGCGGCGGCCAACGACGGCAACATCACCGTTCGCATCAGCGAGAACGAAGTGCTGTGCACGCCGACCATGCACTCGAAAGGCTTTCTCAAGCCGGAAGACATCTGCTTGGTCGACATGACGGGCAAGCAGCTGGCCGGCATCAAGAAGCGCAGCAGCGAAGCCTTGCTGCACTTGGAAATCTATCGTCAGCGGCCTGACATCAAGTCGGTAGTACACTGCCATCCGCCTCATGCCACCGCGTTCGCCGTGGCTCGTGAACCGATCCCTCAGTGCGTGCTGCCCGAGGTGGAAGTGTTCTTGGGCGATGTGCCGATCACCCGCTATGAGACCCCTGGCGGACAGGCCTTTGCCGACACGATTCTGCCGTTCGTGCAAAAGAGCAACGTCATCATCCTGGCTAACCACGGCACGGTCAGTTTCGGCGAAGACGTCGAGCGTGCGTACTGGTGGACGGAGATCCTCGACGCTTACTGCCGCATCCTGATGCTCGCCAAGCAGCTCGGCACCGTGAACTACCTCACCGAGAAAGAAGAGCGCGAACTGCTGGCTCTTAAGGACAAGTGGGGCTTCGCCGATCCGCGCAACACGGGCGACTACAAGAACTGCGACATCTGCGCCAACGACATCTTCCGCGAAAGCTGGGAAGCGGCCGGCGTTTCGCGCAAGGCCTTCGACGCGCCGCCGCCGATGGGCGCTGCCTCGCAAGCACATGCGACTTCGCCAGCCGCCCAGCCGCGCGAACAAGCGAGCGGTCCAGCCGTCAGCACTCTGACCGGCGCCGCTCCGCAAAGCTCCATCGATGAAGAGCGGCTGATCAAGCTGATCACCGAACAAGTCATGGCTCGCCTGAAGGGTTAAGCAGAGCTGTTGATTGAATCAGCCGGCACGCGTTAGCGTCCGGTTCCCTTGCCGCAAACCGGGGGCTACCGCCCGCCGGCTAATCAGTGAAAAGCGGCATCGACTCAATCGAAACACTTGCTAAAGCGTTTGCCATCCATCCCAACACCATTCGAAGCTACAGCAATACAAGAGACGGTCGATGAAAGTTAGCATCATAGGCGCAGGCG
The DNA here is from genome assembly GCA_051960375.1 of Aureliella sp. Taxonomy (GTDB): domain Bacteria; phylum Planctomycetota; class Planctomycetia; order Pirellulales; family Pirellulaceae; genus Aureliella. The sequence continues at coordinate 3,164 of JBQCEI010001002.1, forward strand.
GTTTGGTCGGTTCATGTGCAGCCTTTGCCCTGCAGTGCGGCGGCAAGGTGCGCGAACTGGCGCTGCTGGACGTCAACGAGAACGTCGCCCAAGGGCAAGCGCTCGACATCATGCACGGCGGGCCGAGCACGGCTGATCAAAAGATCGTCGCCGGTTCCTACGAACAGATTCCCAGCAGCGATATCGTCTGCATCACCGCCGGCCTCCGCCGCAAGCCCGACGAGTCGCGGCTCGATCTGATCAATCGCAACACCGACTTGTTCGTGCAGATTCTCTCGCAAGTCAAATCGGCTGGGCTGAAGAAGTCGGCGATCGTGCTGGTCGTCAGCAACCCGGTCGACATTCTGACTTACGTCGCCACGCAGCGGCTGGGGCTGCCGGCTAATCAAGTGATCGGTCTTGGAACGCAGCTCGATACGATTCGCTTCTGCAGCTTGATCGCCGATCACCTGGGAGCTCCGCCGACGCAGACCAAGGCGCTGATCTTGGGCGAGCACGGCGAGAGCATGGTGCCGATCTGGTCGAGCGCGACGGTCGGCGGACTGCCGCTGGAAAAATTCCCGAACTGGAACATCAACGCCGCCAACCAGATCTTCGCCCGCACCAAGGGCTCAGGCGCCGAAGTGATTTCGAAGAAAGGCGGAGCGGGCTTCGCGGTCGGCATTGCGATCCGCGATGTCATCGAATCGATCGTCCTGGACCAGCGCCGCATCCTGCCGGTCAGCTCGGTTCAAAACGGCTGCTACGGCATCCGCGACGTCGCTCTGTCGGTGCCTACGGCCGTCGGCCGCGCAGGGGTGCTCGAGCGCTACGAAATCGAACTCTGGCCCAAGGAACTGCAAGGGCTGCGGTCCAGCGCCAGCGCTCTGCGTCCAACGCAAGACACCGTCATGAAGCGCATCGGTTAGTCTGCTGTTTTCACCGCGGAGATGCGGAGAGCGCGGAGCGAGAGCATCCTCCGCGCTCTCCGCGTCCTCCGCGGTAAAACTCATGACTTAGCCACCAGGCCCGGCGAGACGACCTGCTTTTCGAGCAACCCGAAGCCGAACTGCACGACGATCGCCATCAGTGCAGCAGGCACGGCTCCTTGCAGAATCAGCGGGATGCTCGAGAGCCGGATGCCGGTCAGAATCGGCGCCCCATAGCCCCCGGCTCCAATCAGCGCTCCGATCGTGGCGGTGCCGACGTTGATGACGGCCGCCGTTTTGATGCCCGACAAGATCGATGGCAGAGCGAGCGGGATCTCGACTAAGCGCAGTCTCGCTCTTGGTTCGAGCCCTAGTACTTCGGCCGATTCGCGAAGGGCCACTGGGATCTGACAAATGCCGGCGTAGGTGTTGCGCACGATCGGCAACAGGCTGTAAAAGAACAGCGCTGCGATCGCCGGGATGGCCCCCAGGCCAAACACCGGAATCATGAACACCAGCAGCGCCATCGAGGGCAACGTTTGAATGACGCTGACGACCGCCAGCACTGCGTGCCCCAGCGTTTCATAGCGCGATGAAACGATGCCCAGCGGAATCGCCACGACGATGGCAAGTCCCAGCGACACCAGCACCAGGAACAAGTGTTCGAGCGTCGTCTTTCCCAGCCGCTGAAGCACGCGCCCCGACTGCGCCTGCCAGCTCTGCGACGGCAGCGTCAGCTCCAAGCCGAGCTTTTTATTGAGGAATTGCCGGGCTGCGGTTGTCTCTGACTGCCGGTCGAGGCGAACTTTCGCGGTCATCGCTGACATCTCGCGGGAGTCGATCAGTCCTTCGAGCTTGTAGATGGCTTGAGCCGCTTCGGGGGCTCGCTTCGGCAGGTCGTCGCGCATCAACACTACGGCGTAATACGTCGGAAAGAACGACTGGTCGTCCTCAAGCGCTCGAAGATCGTAGAACTCGATCTCGGCATCGGTCGTGTAGATGTCGGTGACTTGGATCGCATCATGGACCAGGCCGCGGTAGGCCATATTGTGATCCATCGTACGGATGCGTGTTTGCGGCAACTGGTATCGCTCGGCCAGCTTGTACCAACCATCGTTGCGTTCCATGAACTCGTCGCTGAGACCGAACTTGAGCTCCGGATGCGCGACTAGGTCGCTGATCTTCATGATGCCCAGTTCGTCGGCGAGCTGGCGCCGCATGCCGAGCGCATAAGTGTTGTTAAAGCCGATGTGCTCCGACATCAGCACGCCGCGTTGCTTAAGAGCTTCTCGCATATCGGCATCGCTTTTCAGTTCGGCACCTTCGCGGACCGCGTCCGCGAGGATTTCTTCGCGAATTGTGCCGGTGTAATCGACGTACACATCGATGTCGCCCGCGAGCAGCGACTTCCACAGGATTTGAGTACCGCCCAGCTCGGCTCGGTGCTTCACATCTGCGCCCGCACTGCGAGCCAAATCGGCGATGACTTCACCGAGAATCACTGACTCGGTAAAGCCCTTGGAGCCGACGCGAATCGTGGGACCCTCGGCGAGCGCCGTCAGTGATAAGGCCGGCATTGATCCAAATACCAGGCAGCACAGCACCGTTATGGCATGCTGAGTGTTCCACATGATTTATCTTTTCAAAAGGGCTGCTTTAACGTTCGATTGCGGTAATTGAGCGATAGACTTTAGGGCCAAAGGCCCGCGATTCCTTAGCCCAGCCCGGCGGGCTGGGATGCCGCGGACGCAAACGATCCCAGCCCCTCGGGGCTGGGCTAAGGGATTACGGACCTTTGGTCCTGAAGACTCCGATAAATTCGCCTCAAACTTTGGGAATCCGCTGGGCATTGATGAAACGCGAGACGTATTCGTTGGCCGGGTGATGGATCAAGTCATCCAAGCGGCCCTGCTGAACGATTTCTCCCTCGGACAGGATCATCACGTCGTCGCCGAAGAAACCCGCTTCGCCCATGTCGTGCGTGACCATGATGGAAGTCTTCTGGAGCATGCGGAAGATCTTGAGCAGGTCTTCCTGCAAGTCGAAGCGAACCATTGGATCGAGCGCTCCCATCGGTTCATCGAGCAGCAGCACCGGTGGATCGAGCATTAAAGCCCGCATGATGCCGACGCGTTGGCGCTGGCCGCCCGACATCTGAGTGGGATAGCGGCTGAGCGACGCCTTGGGTAACCGCGTCAAATCAGAGAGCTCGTCGACGCGCTGCTGAATTTTGTCTTGAGACCAGCCGACATGCCTGGCCATCAAGCTGACGTTTTCAAACGCCGTTAAATGAGGGAACAGGCCGCCATCCTGGATGACGTAACCCATCCGCCGCCGCGCGGCAGTGAGATTCGCCGAGTTGATCTCAGTTCCATCGAAGGTGATGCATCCGGAGTCGGGTGTGATGAGTCCCACCAGCATGCGCAGTAGCGTGCTCTTGCCACAGCCGCTCGGGCCGATCAGCACGGTCGAGCGACCGGTTGGAAATTCGACAGTAGTCGGCTTGATAACGAGCGTATCACCAAACGATTTGGAAACATTTTCCAGCGAAAACATCGGACAGTTCTCACACGTGGGCGTTGGAGGGAGTGCGCATGGTAGCGATTCGGAGCTGTGTTCGAAACACGCCCGACATGCTTCTCGAGCTTTTCTTCCTCCGCGTTCTCCGCGGTGAAACTGCCTGTCAATCCAATATGGTGCGCCGCGGCCGGGCTCGGTACGATAAAGGTGAAGCTTTTATCCACCGGCCTTTACGGAGAAACGGCAATGGCTTTCAGCGAGCCGACGCCTGAAGAGCGCGAGCAATGGGAACTGGCGCAGATCAAGCAAGGCAACACGCGCATCTTCGCTCGCCCGATCGGCTCGGTCATGCGCAAGCTTCTCTCGGAGAAGGGCTACGGGGCCGTCGAATCCGCCCAGGAACTGCTCGACGCCTGGCCGGGACTCGCGGGCGAACGTCTGGCGAAGGTCACTCGTCCTGGCCGCGTCGCCAAGGGTGTGCTGCTCGTCGAAGTAGCCAATAGCCAGGCGCTGCAAGAGATTCACTTCGAGAAGATCAAAATCCTCAAAGCGATCCAGCGAGATCTGCCCGCCTACAAAGTGATCGACCTGCGCTTCCGCGTCGTGGCCCACTGACGCGACACAACTTCCTCGTGTGGCACTGGCTATGCCAGTGTCTCTTTTTCGAAGTACCAAAGCGAGAAGCACTCTGCCGCGTTCCAATGCCTCGGCGCGAAGCCAGATTGCCGGCACCGATGTGCGCCGCCTGCGAGTGGTGCCTTACTTGGCATTGAACGCTCAATACTTCGAGAAAAAGACACTGGCATAGCCAGTGCCACACGCGGAGAGCGCGGAGGATTACTGGCCGGCCATCTGGTCGAGGTCGGAGAGTTTCAGGCGGATGCTCAGGATGTACGGTGCTTCGTCCGCTTGCCAATGTCCGTAGGTGGTGATGACGAATGTGTCGTCGGGCAGCACTTCGACGCCCGGGTACGCGCAATCGTTGGCTTTGAGATTATCCTTCAGCCGAACGCGATACTGTCCCTCGCCGCCCGAGACTAGATCGTCGTAAGTGCCGACCCATGCGACCCAATCGCCGGCGGTCTCGGTGTGGCGGCTTCCTTTGTAAGGCACGTCGCGGAAGGAAATCAGCAAGCGGCCGTCGGATGCATACTTGGCCGTGTGACGGTCGCCGGTCAACGACCATGGCAGCGGACGCGGCGCTGTCCACGTCTTGCCTTCATCGTTTGAAAAGATGATCTGCGAAGGTGCTCGTCGCAGGTTCTCGCGGAGCAACACCGCCAACTGACGTCCATCGGGCGAGCGCACTGCGCCGGGCTCGCACAGGTGCATCTCGGCCGATTGGTAAATCGTCTCGGGCTCGCTCCAGGTCAAACCGCCGTCGCTGGACAGGGTCTTGAGCAACGTCATGGTGCCCGTCGCTTTGCCGGCGTTATGCAAGAAGCGGCCATCATCATGGAACAGGGCCATATAGCGACCGCGCTCGGGGCGCAGCTCGACGACGCTGCCCATCGCCACGATTCCTCCGAAGTCGCCGATCTTTTCCAGCGGCGTCCACGAGCGACCGTCGTCTTCCGATTTGGCCATGCGGATCGGATAGAGCCCCGAAAACATGATCAGTCGCTTAGTGCCATCAGGCGCGATGACGCGATGGATCGTAGGGGTCTCTTTCGAGGTGGCCCAGTTTTCGGGCACGTGCAAGCGATCGCTCCAAGTCAGCCCGCCGTCGAGGCTCCGCTTCATGACGATCGGGCCGCGGCCGTGCCCCTTCGGATAGACGCAAATGATCGTGCGGCCATCTTCGAGCAGCACCGTCGTCGGATGGCCCAGGTACTGGCCGGTCTCGCGATCGACCACGATTTGTCGCTGCGCTTGATCGTTTAAATCGAGACGGCGAATGCCTTGCTGGGATGCTCCTGCGCCCTCTCCTGGCTTGGATGCGAGAACGAGCTTTACTTCGATCGGCAAATGGTCGCTCGCAAAGCGACCGCCGGCAGTGCGCGGGTCGAGCGTTGTAAATTCCTGAACCTGGATTTGATCGGTGATCAGGATGTGATCGATGCGCCGGCCGGGTTCGATTTTCTTGAAGCCGTTCCAAGTGCTGTCGGGGCCAGCGTCGGGGCTCGCAGCTTTCGCTCGAGCGAGCAACAGCGCCGGCGCTTGGCCGTCTCGCTTGGCATCGATCAGATTCTGCATCGGGTCGCTTTTGATCTCAGCGTTGAAGTCGCCGGTGAGGACACATGGGAGCGAACCTTTGTGTTCAGCGATCCAAGTGCGCAACAGCTTCGCCGACTCAGCGCGGGCCTTCGGACCGCGATGATCGAAGTGCGTATTGACGAACAACCACTGG
>JBQCEI010001003.1:0-5558 GCA_051960375.1 Aureliella sp.
ACCAAACTCCCCGCACCATACGACGAGCGTGCTGTCGAGCAGACCGCGGCGTTTCAAATCGGCGATCAAAGCAGCGATCGGCTGGTCGACGCCCCGCACAAGGTTGCCATGCGCGCGCTCGATGTAGTCGTGGCTGTCCCACGAGCCGTTGTAGAGCTGGACGAAACGTACCCCTTGCTCGACCAGTTTGCGAGCCAGCAAGCACTTGCGGCCGAACGAGTCGGTCGCTGGCTGGCCAATGCCATACAGTTCCTGTGTCCGGGCATCTTCTCGAGACAAATCGAGCAGTTCGGGGACTTGCACCTGCATGCGAAAAGCCAGTTCGTAAGCATTGATGCGCGCCGAGAGTTCGTCATGTCTGGGATGCCGAGCCGCATGAGTTTCATTGAGTCGAGCGATGAGGTCCAGGTTCTTGCGCTGGCGAGCAGTGCTGACGCCGGCCGGAGGCGCGAGGTCGAGGATCGGCGAACCCTTGGCGCGGAGCGGCGTGCCTTGAAAACTCGCCGGCAGATAACCGTTGCTCCAGTTCGCTGCCCCGCCCTGCGGATAGCTGACCTCGGGCAGCACGATGAAGCCCGGCAAGTTTTGGTTGGGCGAACCGAGTCCATAGCCAACCCAAGCGCCGATCGCCGGATCGCCGCCAAAGCGATTGCCGCAGTTCATTTGATACATCGCGGTCGGATGATTGACGCTGTCGACCGTACAGCCGCGATAGAAACACAGCTCGTCGGCAACCCCAGCCAAATGTTGCCAGGTCTCGGCCATGTCGGCCCCGCTTTGTCCGCACTTGCGAAACTGGAAAGGGCTTTGGACGTAGTAGCGCTTGCCGCTTTCCATCGCTGACTTTTGCTGACCGCTGCGCACGAACTCTTTTAAATGCAGTTTGGCGAGCATCGGTTTGGGATCGAACGTGTCGATGTGCGACGGCCCGCCTTCCATCATCAAGAAAATGACGTTCTTGGCTTTGGCGGGAAGATGCGCAGGCCTTGGAGCCAGCGGACCCGGCGGCGCTTCTTCGGCGGCCAGCAGCGAACTGAGCGCAATGCTCCCCAACCCCGCTCCCAGTCCATAGAAGAACTGGCGACGCGTCGTGGTTAGTGGAGCGCGGACGGCTGAGTGTGCGTCGCCGCAGCGATCAGTAAACATAGATGAACTCGTTGGAATTGAAGATCGCCAGGCAGACATCGGCCAGCGCTTGCGTGTGCATTGAGACATCATCCGGTTGCAAGTCGGGAACGAACTCCGCATACGCGTGCAGCTTCTCGGTGAACGAAAACTTTTCGCCTGTGTTTTCCTCGACCGCTTCGCGACGGACTTCGAGCGGCGGATGCTTGGCGATGCGTTGGACTGAATCTGAATCGGCGTTATCGGACTGCGCCCGCTCTTCGCGCAGCAAGGCTTCGATGTCGCGCCAGTGCGCCTGGCAGGCTTGCAACTCTTTCGGGTTAGGTGGCCGCGAGTAGGCCAGCGCAAAACACCGCGCGAGCGCCTCGGCATCGCTGCCCGTTTCCTTCAAACCGCGATGGGCCAGCGCCAGAGCTCGCGCGTGCGAATTCTGGCCGTTGAACAGGCTGAAAACTTGCGGCGTTACGGTCGACGCTTCGCGGCGCTCACACGAAAAGTCAGCGGCGGGGGCGTTGAATACCTCGAGCAACGGATCGGTCAGGCCGCGGAGTTTTAAAGTGTAAAGCGATCGCCGATGGCGCTGGGCGGGCAGAGGATTGGGAGTCCAAGCGGCGGCGAAAGTGCCCATCACTTGCCGCGGCTGCAGAGCCGCTTCGAGGTTGATCTCGGGGCGACAAGGAATGCCGCCGAGAGCGGGATTCAGTTCGCCGCTGGCGGCCAGCATCGAGTCGCGCAGTTCCTCGGCGGTCAACCGCCGCGGGAGGAAGACGGCATAGCTGGTGCCCGAGAGATCTCGCGCGGCCAGTGCGTCGCGATCGGGATGAACTGCGCCGCGGCGATAAGTCTCCGAGTTCATGATCACCCGGTGCATCGCTTTGAACGACCAACCCTTTTCCACAAACGTAGCCGCCAGCCAGTCGAGCAGTTCGGGATGCGTCGGCTTGCCGCCGGTGCTGCCGAAGTTATTCGGATTGGTTGCGATCGCGCGGCCGAAGTGCCAAAGCCAGATGCGATTGACGATCGCGCGTGTCGTGAGCGGATTGTCGGGACTGGCGATCCAGTCGGCCAACGCCGCGCGGCGGCCGTCGATCGCTTCGGGGATCGGCGTCTTCTGAATTTTTCCTAGCACGCTCAGCACGCCGGGCTCAACGCGAGTGCCAGGGCTGAACGGATCGCCGCCGGTCAAGATGCACGTTTCTTCGAGCAGGCCTGCGGTCGTGCGATCGGCCGGCATGCGCAGCGGCGCGTTCACGCTGGTCAGCTGCGGCGTTCGTCCGTTGTACACTGCCAGCGCCAGCGGCTCGTAGCGCTCCAGCTCCCAGCGCAAACGCTCAAGTCCCTTGCGGGCCACGCGCTCCATGCCATAGTCTTCCGGAGCGAATCCGACGAACTTCGGCGGGAACTGGTCCTCGGCCACTCCGGCCTTGAGCAGCAGCCCGCGAGCTTTGCTGAAGACGTCTTTGAACTCGCGGCGCTTGCCGGCCTGTTGTGCGCTAGCCGCCTTTTCAACAGCTGCGTTCCACTCGGCAGGATCGAGCCCTCGCGCGCGGTACCAATCTTGCGCGGCGGCCAGCAATTGATCGTCGAGTCGCGCCAGCGTGGCCAGGTGTTCCTCGCGGCGCATTTGCAAAAATTTTTCTTCTTCAAAGCCGTCGATGTTTTCGTCGGGCAGGAACGGTGCGGCTCGCTCGGCTAGCTGCGTCGTCGCGAATACGGCTTGCAGCGCGTAGTAGTCGCGCGTCGGCACCGGATCGAACTTGTGATCGTGACAGCGAGCGCACTGGAGCGAGTGCGCGAGAAACGTTTCGCCGACGCTGTTGGTGACGTCGTCGAGGAAGCGCTGCCGCGCGACCTTGGCGACTTCCATCCCGGTCAATTCCCACGGCCCCATGCGCAGGAAACCGGTGGCGATGAGCAGCTCCGATTGCTTCTCGCCAGGTTCGGCCGATTGCGGCATCTCATCGCCGGCGAGCTGCTCGCGCACGAAGCGGTCGTAGGGCTTGTCGGCGTTGAACGCGCGGACCACATAATCGCGATAGCGCCAAGCGTTGCCGCGTTCGTAGTCGTTGGCAAAGCCGGACGAGTCGGCGTAGCGCACGACGTCGAGCCAGTGCTGAGCCATGCGCTCACCGAAGTGCCGCGAATCGAGCAAGCGCTCGACTACCTTCGCAAAAGCAGCCGCATCGGGCAGCGCGTCGTGCACGAACGCCTCGACTTCCTCGGGCGTCGGAGGAAGACCGGTCAAATCGAAGGTAGCGCGGCGAATGAGTGTCAAGCGATCGGCCGGCGGCGCAGGTTCGAGGCCCGCCGGCATGCGCGCGTCGATGAAGGCGTCGATCGGATTGCGGCCGCTGCTGTTGCTGCGATTGTTGCTGCTCGGGTAATTCGGAGGCGTCGGCTTGCGCACCGGCTGATATGCCCACAGGCCGTCGAGCTTGTACTTGCGCTCGGTCCACTGCTGCGACAGACCGCCGGAGGTTTGGACAGCGACACCATCCTCGGCCGACCACTTGTCGACGTTCGCTTTTTGAATCTCGCGGGTGCGCTCCTCATCGGGCCACGGAGCGCCGCCGACGATCCACTGCTCGAGCCAAGCGATCTGCTCGGTGCTGAGCGCTTCGGCTTCCTTTGGCGGCATCGCCGACCAATCGTCGCTCTTGCGCGTGATGGCCAGATAAAGCGGACTCGATTGCGGCTCGTCGAGATCGATCGCCGCCTGGCCGCTGTCTCCTCCTTCGAGTAAGGCCGGCCGAGAGCGCAGATCGAGGCCACCTTGAATGTCGCTGGGGTCGCCGCCATGGCAGGCCAAGCATTTTTGTTGCAGCAGCGGCGCGACTCGGCGGACAAACAACGCCTCGGCCTCAGCATCCTCAGCGAGCGCCACCGGTTGCGCCACAGCGATGAGGATCAACAGTGCCAAAGCCGTTTGGATGACGCTGAGTGGGACTGAGCCAACGAGATTCCGTCGCACGCATGCACCGCACTTGAAGGAAAGTTCCGGCCTAGAGTTGACCGGTCATTTTAAACCATCGCGTGCGCCCGAGAGTGTTTTATCACCACCAAGACACGAAGACACCAAGAAATCAAATGCAGAGGCTGTTCCTTCGTGTGCTTTGCCCTCCTACACCGCCCCGGAGGGGCCGACGTCAGTAGCCCGGGGCGGAAGCCCCAGGGGACAGGCGATGCGCATGACTATTCCGCCCTGGAGGGGCCGGCGTAGGTGCGCTGTAGCGCTACGCCGCGTCATCCGGGGCGAACGATTCTTGTGCGCTGTCGCTCCCCGGGGCTTCCGCCCCGGGCTACTGACGCCGGCCCCTCCGGGGCGAAATGAAACGCCCTTGGCGCCGATCTTTTTCCCCCATCTTTGACAAACTTCCTTAACCGGACAATCGGCAAGGTCGATCTATGAGGCATGGACCCGCTGCGCGTTTCGTTGGGAAAACCCGTCGTGCGATTGCTAGCTGTATGCTGCTTGCTCTTGTGCCAAGCCGGGTGCTTCGTCGGGCCGCGGGCGTTGGTTGCTAGCCGCTTGCCGTACAACGATGCGGTCAAGACGACCTCCGATCAGCAACTGCTGCTGAACATCGTCCGGCTGCGCTACGTCGACTCGCCGAGCAGTCTGGCGGTGACCAGCATCGCCGAGCAGCGCGAGCTCGGGGGCGGCGCCAATGCGATGCCGTTCTTCACGTCGGCTGCGGCCGGCAACGTCGGCAGCTATCGCGGATCGGTCTTGCCACAGCTCGAATTCTCCTCATCCAATCGTCCGACGCTCAGCTACGAGCCGCTGGACGATCAAGAGTTTACCCGCAAGCTCTTTACCCCGATCTCGCTCGAAGGGGTCGCGTATCTCTCGAAGACGACCTGGCCGATCTCGACCGTTTTTCGACTCTACTTGGAGAACCTCAACTGGGTCTCCAACGCCGAGACCGCTAGCGGTCCGACGCCGGTCGATCCACCCGAGTATGCGCGCTTTCTAGAAGGCATCGACGCCCTGCAGCGACTGCAGGACCGCAAGTTGGTCACGCTCTATGCCGTGGAGCGCGATGAAGAGATCAGCGCCGAAATTCCCGACAGCGAGGCTTCGGCGTCACTGGCCGTGCGATCGATCAAGAGCGGCCTCGACGTGAAGAAGTCCGATTCAGGTGTTACGGTCGTGCGGCATCACAAGCAGCCGATGTTGCGCGTCGACAACGCCGTCGATTCCGATCCCGACTGGTATCGCTTTTGTGATGCGTTTCATCTGAATCCGGCAGCGCGGAGTTTCGACCTCACCGCCGAAGAGCTCGACCCCTATTTGAAAGACGCGCCGCTCGAGGGAGTGCAAGTGCTCGACCTCGAGACGCGCTCGCTGTTGCAAGTTCTGTTTTTCGTTTCGCACGGGATCGAGGTGCCGCGGGAACATCTGGCGGCGGGCATCGCTCCGCGGACGCGCG
>JBQCEI010001004.1:0-6536 GCA_051960375.1 Aureliella sp.
GCCCGCAACTCCCGAACTGGTGTTCGCACCCGAAGAAGACATGTGGCGCCGCGGTATGTTCGAAGTCGGCAATCGCTACGTCGCCATGTTGGTCGGCGCCGAACAACCGGCGCACATTTCCCTCAACTAGAGTTTTTAAACAGCGAGAGCGCCGAGAAGAACCTTCTCCGCGCTCTCTGCTCCTTCTCCGCGCTTCTGCGTTAAAAAACTACTCGCTTGCGGGCCGGCGAGGACGCTTGGCTTCCTCCGCACCGTCGCGATCGCTGCGCCGCTCGGCGCGATCGCTCCGAGGCTCGGCGCCGCCTCGGCCCATTTGAGCGGCCATCTTGGTCAGCTCTTCTTTGGAGATCTTGCCGTCCTTGTTCGCATCGACGCGCGGCAACAACATGGTCTTCATGCGCTCGGGCATTTCATCCTGATCGATGAATCCATCGCCGTTGGTGTCGGCCATCATCATGCGATTGATGACCTCTTCGAGTTCGGGAAAGTTCGGTCCGCCGGGACCGAACGGACCGCGCATTCCTTCGGGCAAGAGTTCTTCGGTGGTCAGCTTGCCATCGGAGTTCTTATCGAGCTTCTTGAGCGCCGCGACTGCGCCGTCGATTTCGCTCGCGGAAATTTCGCCATCGCCGTCGGCATCCAGAGCGGCCATCAGCGGCATGCGAGAGAGCATCATGCGCGGCCCCAGTCCCATCCCCAGCGGTCCGCCAGGACCACCGAAAGGTCCGGGCCCGCGTCCGGGGCGATCGGCCTGCTCGGCCTTGTCTTGCGGCTGGCCCGCATCGGGCGCTTGGGCCAACAGCAGCGAACTGCCTAAAGAGAAGCTGCACAGAGAAAGCAAGAAAGCGTTCATAAGTCGGCGCATCGTGGGTTCCTAGTCTTAGAAGACGGTTTACCGCGGAGTCGCGGAGTCGCGGAGAGCGCGGAGGGAGAAATGGGCACGGTACTGTTTAACCCACGAGGCGTCGCCGAGTTCCGCGGGCAGGGGCTGACGAGCTGCGGCTTTGGCGCTTAAACTTGTGGCACGCACTTTCGTTTCCTCAAGCGTCACAAGAGATCCCGCAGCATGATGCGTATCGCACTTGCCTTTAAAGCTTTTTTTCTGGTGCTCTTCCGCCCCGAGGCGGCCGAGGCCGTGCGGGCTGCACTGGAAAACCTGCAACCGCGCACCGCGCCCCCTCTGCCCACGCAGGAACGCGCTCCCGCTGTGCCTAAGCCAACCGAGCCGGCTGCACCCCAACCGGCTGCACCGAAGCCTGCTGGCCGCAGCGACGCGTTGACGCTGCTCAGCACGCTGCAGCGCGAGGCGCGTTTCCTCGATCTGGTCGGCGAACCGCTCGACGGCTTTGAAGATGCCCAGGTCGGCGCGGCGGCTCGCCAGGTGCTTGCCGATGTTCGCAAGTCGCTCGATCGCATGTTCGCCATCGGGCCGTTGCTGACCGAAGAGGAAGGGACGAAAGTTGCGATTCCCAAGCCCGCCTCGCCGGTGCGTTATCATGTCGTCGGCAGCAGCGCTCAGCAGGCCGAGCGCGGCACGCTGGTCCATCGCGGTTGGCAAGCCGAGCGTTGCCAGACACCGACCTGGAACGGTTCGCGCGATGATGCGTTTGTCCTTTCGCCAGCAGAGATCGAAGTTTGATGGCTAGTAAGTATTCCGTTGGCATCGACCTGGGAACCACCAACAGCGTGCTGGCCTATGCGCCGCTGGAGGCCGAGCGGGCTGAAATCAAAGTCCTGCCGATCGAACAGGTCGTCGCCCCCAATCAGATCGAAGCTCGCGACGGCCTGCCCAGCTTCCTCTATCTGCCCGATGAGTCGGAGATCGCCAGCGGCGCTCTGGCCATGCCCGAGGGGAACCCGCGCGAACCGGTCGTCGGCACTTACGCGCGGCACATATCTTCGGAGCAACCCGAGCGCACGATCGCCGCAGCCAAGAGTTGGCTCAGTTACTCGCGCGTCGATCGCAAAGCGCCGATTCTCCCGTGGGGCGCCGGCAGCGAAGTCGCCAAGCTCTCGCCGGTGGACGCTTCGCGCGCCATCCTGCGGCATATCGTCAACGCCTGGCATCGCGCGTTTCCCGATGCGCGTTTGAACGAACAGCTCGTGACGCTGACCGTGCCCGCTTCGTTCGATGTCGTAGCTCGCGAGCTGACGCGCGAAGCAGCTTTGGCGGCCGGCCTGCCCGACGATTTTATTCTGCTCGAAGAACCGCAAGCGGCCGTCTATCACTGGCTCTCGGCCAGCGGCGATGCTTGGCGCCGCGCGGTTGCCGAACACGATACGATCCTGGTCGTCGACGTCGGCGGTGGCACGACCGACTTGACGCTCGTGCGCGCCGAACAGGAAGCGGGCGAACTGGTGCTGCGCCGCCTGGCCGTCGGGGATCACTTGCTGGTCGGCGGCGACAACATGGACGTGGCCCTGGCGCACTTCGTCGCTACGCGTTTCAAGGAGAAAGGGCTGAAGCTCAACGCCTGGCAATCGGTCGCGCTCTGGCATGCTTGTCGCCGCGCCAAGGAAAGTTTACTAGCCGCCGAAGGCAAAGAGACCGAATCGATCGCTCTGCTCGGGCGCGGCTCGCGGCTGGTCGGCGGCACGGTCACGGTCGACGTCAATCGCGACGAAGTGCATCAATTGCTGGTCGACGGATTCTTGCCGCAGTGCGCCATCGATGCCCAGCCTGAGCGCGGACAAGTTTCGGGCTTTCAAGAACTGGGCTTGCCTTACGAAGCCGACACCGCCATCACGCATCACGTCGCCGCGTTCATGTCGAGCAACGCAGCCGCATCGACCGACGAAGCGGCGAGCGAACAGGCCGGCGCCGAAGGTCGAGCGCTGCGAGCGCCGAAGACGCATCTGCTGCTCAACGGCGGCGTCTTCAAAGCGGCTCAGTTGCGGCAGCGCCTGAGCGAAGTCATTTCGAGTTGGTACGCCGGCAAGCCGATCGACACGCTCGGCAGCACGGCCGATCTCGATAAAGCAGTCGCCAGCGGCGCGGCGTACTACGGCTGGAGCAAACAGCACGGCGGCGTGCGCATTCGCGGCGGCACCGCTCGCAGTTACTACATCGGCATCGAAACGGCCGGCCTGGCGATTCCCGGCATGCCGCGCCCGCTGCAAGCGGTCTGCGTCGCGCCGCAAGGGATGGAAGAAGGCACATCGCTCGATGTCCCATCGCGCGAAGTCGGCCTGGTCGTCGGCAAACCGGCCCGCTTCCGCATCTTCTCATCGAACAGCCGCACACAAGATCGCGTCGGCACGACGCTGCGGCAGTGGGACGAAGAAGAACTGCAAGAGACCGCGCCGATGGAACTGGTCTTGCCGGCGCAAGAAGGCGCCGATGAAGAGTTCGTGCCGGTGCACTTCCACAGCCGGCTGTCGGAACTCGGCGTCTTCGAACTGTGGTGCCAAAGCTCGCGCGATCCGCGGCGCTGGAAGCTCGAGTTCAACGTGCGCGAGGATGCAGGTGAGCGGTGAGCGGCGTGTCTGAGATCTCGCAAGCGTTCGAAGTCACGCAGAGCCGCTTCATTGTCGGCATCGATCTCGGCACGACCAACAGCGCGGTCGCTTTCGTCGACACCGAAGCCGCATCGCCCCAAGTGCGCCCGTTTCCGATCGAACAGTGGGTCGACTTCGCTTCGCGCGACCAGCGCGAAGTGCTCCCTTCCTTTCATTATGAACCGACGAGCGAAGAAGCGGCCGCGCTTTCGGCGCTGGCGGGGCGAAAGACCGAGTACGTCGTCGGCACGCTGGCCCGCGAAAGCGGCGCTCGCAGCCCTGGACGCCAAATCGCTTCGGCGAAAAGCTGGTTGTGCCACGACGGCGTCGATCGCCAGTCGCCACTGCTTCCTTGGCACAGCGACCCGGACGTCACCAAGCTCTCGCCGGTAGAAGCCAGCGCCCGCGTGCTGGCTCATATTCGCCGCGTGTGGGACCAAGCCCATCGTCAACATCCGCTCGCCGAGCAAGATGTCGTGCTAACGCTGCCGGCTTCGTTCGATGAAGTGGCTCGCCAGTTGACGATCCAAGCTGCCAAGTCGGCTGGCCTGCCGCGGATTCTTTTGATCGAAGAACCGCAAGCCGCTTTCTACTGGTGGCTGCATCGCCACGCGGCCAACTGGGAAGAGCTCGTCTCGGTCGGCCAAACGATTCTCGTCTGTGACATCGGCGGCGGCACGACCGACTTCACCCTCATCCGCGTTCGCAGCGCAAGCGCAAACGACACCGCCGAGACGCTCGAGGCGCATGCGCGCCGGCGCCTTTCGCTGCACCGCGTGGCCGTCGGCGAACATTTGATTCTCGGCGGCGACAACATTGATCTGGCGCTGGCCAAGCAAGTCGAAGAGCACTTGCCGCCGGGGCAGCGACTGAGTCCGCGGAGCTGGGATATGCTGCGAGCGGCTGCCCGCGCCGCCAAGGAACAACTGCTCGGCCCTGCGCCGCCGCAAACGTTTTCGATCGCCATCGCCGGAACCGGATCGCGACTCATCGCCGGCCAGTCGCGCGTTCAGCTCGATTCCGAAGAGGCTCGCGAGCGGCTGCTGGGCGGATTCTTTCCGCGCGTGAGCATCGATGCGCGACCGGTGCCGCATGTCAGCGGCTTTCAAGAGTTCGGGTTGCCGTACGCCAGCGATGCGGCGATCACGAAACATCTGGCTGCGTTCCTCTGGGACCATCGCCGCGCCGGGCGGACTGAGGCCGAACAAGGGCTGAGCGATCTCGAAGCGGCACGTCCCGATTGGGTTTTGTTCAATGGCGGCGTTTTGGCTTCGACGCAAATTCGCGAGCGACTGCTGGCAGTGATCGGATCGTGGTTTGCCGGCAAGGTGCTCGAGCTCGATCCGCAGTGGCAGCCCGGCGTACTGCACAACGATCGACTCGATTTGGCAGTCGCCTGCGGCGCGGCGTACTTCGGCCTGGTCCGCCGCGGCATCGGCGTGCGCATCGAAGCCAAACTCGCGCGATCTTATTATCTCGTCGTATCGCAAGAACCTCCGATGGCGATGTGCATCGTCGGTGGCGATGCCAGCCCTGGGGACAAGAATCGCATCACCGAGACGCCGCTGGAGCTGGCCGTCGGCGAACCGGTGCAGTTTCCGATTGTGTACTCGAGCACTCGCCTGGCCGACAAGCCGGGTCAACTCGTCGAAGTGACTCCCGAGCAATTCACGCATCTGCTGCCCATTCGCACCGTGCTGCAGTTGCCGCAGCGCAAACGCTCCGAGCGCTTGCAAGTGGTGCTCGAGACCGAGCTGAGCGAGTTCGGTACGTTGCAGCTCTGGTGCGCGACACCCGACGGCGAGCATCGCTGGCAGTTGGAGTTCGATGTGCGCTCGACCACAGAGACCGATCGCGATGCGGTGATGACCGCCGGCACGCAGCTGGGCGTCGTCGAGCATTCGCTCCGCGAGGCGGCCCGCGCGGTCCTCGAGGCTGCGTTCGGCCCAGCGGCCGACCGCAATTGTCCCGACGTGACCAAGCAACTGGCACAAGCCTTAGGCATGCAAAAAAATCGCTGGCCGCCGAGCCTGCTACGCGGCATGTGGCAAGACCTGCTCGAACTGGATGCCGGTCGCAAGCGGAGCGCGTCGGCCGAAGCTCGCTGGCTCAACCTTTTGGGTTATTGCTTGCGGCCGGGCTACGGCATGGCGGCCGACGATTGGCGCGTGTCGCAAACCTGGCGCACCGTCTATGGCAAGCTCGCCTTCGCCACGCCCAGTTCGCGCAACGAATCATTGATTCTCTGGCGGCGCATCGCCGGCGGTTTTACCGCCGGCCAGCAGATGGCCGTATATCAGCAAGTCGCCGGTCCGCTGCGCGGCGTGCTCGATCCCGCGCGGCGAGCGAAAGGGGGAATGGTGACGTTGCAACCTGCCGAGCTGGCCGAGCTGCTGCGGCTAGTTGGCTCGCTGGAACTACTTCCTAAAACAGAAAAGCAACAGCTGGGCGATTGGTTGCTCGCGCTGCTCGGCAACAAGCGCTGGGCCGGCGTGCGCGATGCGATGCTGTGGACGATTGGACGCCTGGGCAATCGCGTTCCCACTTACGGGCCACTCAATACGGTCGTCGATACCGAGGTGCTTGAAGACTGGCTCGAAAAACTGCTTCGCACCGGCCAGCCGAATTCGGCGTGGCAACTAGCGGTGATGCTCTGCGCCCGCCGCACCGACGACCGCTACCGCGACATCGATCCATCGCTACGGCGTTCGGTCCTCGGCCAGCTCGGCGAAGCACCCGAGCACTACCGCAGCCTGATCGAACACGGCGGCCAACTCGCCCAAGAAGAAGCCAGCGAAATCGTCGGCGAATCGTTGCCGCTAGGCCTCCGCACGCGGCAGTGATTCCGCTCGGCTGTTTTTGTGGCTTAGCTTGGGGTTTGGTGCGTTAAGACAAGGTGCTGCGGCTTTCTCCGGCTCAGAGCAGTTGTTGCACGACCGGTAACGTTTGAAGCCGTAGTATTGCGAACCGAAAGGACGCCTAAGTCAGCCCACAGCACAACACCCTCACGAGGCGCATCCCAGGGTAAACCGAAAACT
>JBQCEI010001005.1:0-8808 GCA_051960375.1 Aureliella sp.
CCGGGGAGTTCTTGTAACCCGACGCGTAAGCGAGGGACGAACCCGCCAGAAAGTCCTGAGCGAACCGAGTTTGTTGCTGCGACGACCGATCGCGGCGGTCAAAACGAAAGCGATCAGCTGAAGCACCGAGCGCCTCGGGAAATTTCTGCCTTTACGGCGGGTTCGTCCCTCGCTTACGCGTCGGGTTACAAGAAAGCCGGCTCCTCTGGGGCGACCCAATTGTGAAGTTTTCATAAACTCCGCCGTTTCGGCCATCTGCCCGTCAACCGCTCACGAAGGAACATCCGACAAAACCGATGGGACTCGCGTTACCGGCATAATCGGCACAGCCGATGGCAAGGTGGCCGAGTCCTCAACGATTGACTCCACTTGCCCCGTAAATCGGTTGGAAAGCCCAAAGTGAAGCTTGCGTTTGCCCATCTTCTCGGAGTGCTCGGCGGCTTGCTGATCCTCAGTCCACTGGCCGCTCAAGCGCCCAGCACTCCTCGGTCGCCCAACACCCCTCAAACGCCCAATATCCCTCAGGCGCCCAGCGCCGAGATGGCGGAATTGCGGGCGCGGCTGGACAACCTAGAGCAGCAGAACGACGTCCTGCGGCGGGCAATGGTCGAGCGAGGTCCGGGCGCAGCGTTATTCTCCGCCGATGGAGCGAGTTCCGGTTCCATGGGGCTCTCCGATCAATCCGCTGCTCAAGGCGTGGCCTCGGCCGAAGGGCTCTCGCCCATCCAAGGCTCGGCATCGTTTCCGCCTCAGCCGTCCGCTTCGGCGGCCGAGACCAATTCGATGATCAAGGCGTTCTGGAAGGACGGCTATCTCTGGTTTGAGAGCCCGAAGAAAAACTTCACCATGCACATCGGCGGCCGCACGCAGGTGGATGCGGTCTTTCTGCAAGCTCCCCAGAATGTCGAAAACGGCTTGGGCTATCCCGGCACTCGAGACGCTGTCGATTTTCGTCGCGCCCGCTTTCGCATGGAAGGCACGATGTATGAATCGATGGACTACACGATGGAGTACGACTTCATCAACGCCTTCAACCTGAATGCGACGACGCCGATCGAAGAGGTCGCGCCGCTGGATCTTTGGTGGGGCTTTCGCGACGTGCCGTTGTTTCAGTACATCCGCATCGGCAATCAGAAAGAGGGCTTGGGCCTCGAGCGCATCCAGAGCAGCCGCTGGCTGGAATTCATGGAGCGCTCGTTCAATAACGATGCGGCCTATTCGCCCTACTCGAACGGTTTCTCGCCCGGCATCAGCATGCTCGCCTTCAGCCCCAACAAGCGCTGGAGCGTGCATACCGGCTTTTACAAGAACACGACCAACCCATGGCAGTTCGGCGTTTCGGATGGCGCGTATGCCAGCACGACACGCTTCACCTGGCTGCCCCTTTATGATGAAGCGTGCAAAGGGCGATACCTGCTGCACTTCGGCTCGTCGATCAGCTTCCGCGGGCAAGACAACGACATGCTTCGCCAGCGCGTCCGCGGGCCGTTGCGCAACGGCCCGTCATCGCTGATTCCGGCTTACCTGAACACCGGTAGTAACTTTGCCGGCGCTCAAACCATCGTCAATCAGGAAATCGCATCGATCATAGGGCCGTGGCAAATCTCGGGCGAGTACTACTTGTCGGCAACTCAAGACGTAGCGACTCCGCAAGGCAATTACCTGGGCGAATACCTGACCCAAGGTGGCTATGTGCAAGCCTTGTACTTCTTGACCGGCGAGCACCGACCGTGGGACCGCACCTCGAACGTTTACTCGCGCGTCATCCCGCGCGAGAACGCGACGATCAAATCGGGCGGCATCGGAGCGTGGCAGATCGGGGCTCGCTACCAGTATCAAAACTTCCCGCAGTTCTCCAGCACGCCCGGCGGCATCAATGCGTTCGGCGGCCAGTTGCACGGAGCCGATGCAGTGCTCAACTGGTGGCTCAATCCCAACACGCACATGGTGTTCGACTACAGCTTCGTCGAGCGCAACGCCCCCGGCACCGCCCACGACGGCCCGATCAACGGCTTCGGAACCCGCTTCGCGTTTGACTTCTAAGCGCTTTGCCCGCCGGCCGACGGGATTTTCGGCTGCCTTAAAGCTGGCTAGCCGAACCGTGGGACGGCAGTCCCTTGCCGTCAGCACCCGGCAAGTCGGCCAGCGCGAACCACAAAACCGCCCAGGCCGCGAAGCGGCCAAAAGCAGAAGAGGTTCAGTCGCACCGTCGGCCGGCTTGCCGGGTGCCGCACCTCAGCGGCCTGATGTGCTCCAGTTCGGCTGGCAACCTTTCGCTCAGCCTGAAAACCCAATCAAGCGTTGATGTTCTCGGCAGCGACACAGGAAGGCAAACGTATGTGGCACATCAGGCCCTGATGTGACCCGAACCCGGCAAGCAGCTTGGCCTCACTCATTTCCCAAAGGGCCGCGAAGCGGCCAAAGAGAAGAAGAGTGGACGGGCAGAGTCGGGCGGCTTGCCGGGTGCTGACGGCAGAGGACTGCCGTCCCACGTTGGACCACTAACCTTTCTTGCGCTACTCGCCGGGGATGGGCAGGGGGAAGATGGGATTTTCGTCGACTTCTCGCTGCAGGATTTGCTCGGCTTGTTTGATCAGGTCCGATTGCTCTGCGGCCAGGTCTTTGGTTTCGCCGGGATCTTTCACCAGATCGTAGACTTCCCACGGACCGGGCTTCTTCGTTTTGAGCTTCTGACGCACGAGCTTCATGTCGCCCAGCCGCACAGCGACCTGGCCGGTGTATTCGGGAAAGACCCAAATCATCGGACGGTGCGACTGCAAAGTTCCTTTGCCGGTGAGTACCGGCCAGAGGCTTTGGCCGTCGAGGCCACTGGGTTGATCCAAGCCGACGGCATCGCACAAGGTTGGAAACCAATCGGGAAAATAGCTTGGCGTATCGTTGACCGCGCCGGCGGCGATCTTGCCCGGGAGGCGAGCGATCATCGGCACGCGGATGCCTCCTTCGTAGACGCTCCCTTTGTAACCGCGCAAGCCGTCCGTGCTGTTGAAGAACTTCGGATCGGCGCCGCCGACGTGAAATTCAGTGCCGGGTGGGCCGGCGTGCGTGGTGCCGTTGTCACTGGTGAAGACGACCAGCGTGTTGTCGGCGAGCCCCGCTTGGTCGAGAGCGGAAAGCACGCGGCCGACATAGCTGTCCAGTTCGTTGATCATCGCAGCGTAGCCGGCATGCGGCCGCGGATGCGGGAGATAGCCGCTCTCGCCGCGATAGACTTGCGTATCCCACTCGGCCGGAAATTTTTCCACTGACTCGCGCGGCGGATGGATGGCGACGTGCGGCTGGGTGAACGGCAGATACAAAAAGAAGGGATTGTTCTTGTTCGCGCCGATGAACTTCTCGGCTTCGGCGATCATCAGCTTGGGAGCGTAGGTCTTGCCGATCCAGTCCTCGAGCTTGACCTCGCCCTCGGGTTGCTTCGCATGGCCGGGAATCGGATGCTCGTTAATCGTTACCTTCTCGGCATTGCGCCACAGATAGGGCGGGTAGTAACTGTGAGCCACCGCCTGGCAGTTGTAGCCGAAGAATAGATCGAATCCTTTGCGGTTGGGATCGCCCGTGCTGCCGACCGGCCCGAGTCCCCACTTGCCCATCGCACCGGTCGCATAGCCCGCTTTCTGGAAAAGCTGTGCGATCGTGACCGCTTGCTCGGTCAGCGGATACTGCCCTTCGTCGAACTGTGGAAAGTTCCGCTTGGCTTGCATATTGCCGCGCACTTCGGCATGCCCCAAGTGCTTGCCGGTCATCAGCACGCAGCGCGACGGCGCACAGACCGGAGCGCCGCTATAGTGCTGCGTGAACCGCATCCCCTGCGCGGCCAGGCGGTCGAGATTCGGCGTAGGAATCTTCTGCTGTCCGTAACATCCAAGCTCTCCCCACCCGAGATCGTCCGCCAGAATGAAGACCACGTTGAGCCTATCGGAATCGGCGGCCCGGACCTGTACCGGCCAGGCGAGCAGACACAACAGAGTCAGTACCAAGTATTTCATGCGCCGGACTCTCTCTTGAGGAGCGGGGAATTAACGGGAATGGAACGGAGTGTTGACTGGCGTGATTGTGCCACCGGACAATGTCAGCGGCAAGCTGATTCGGATCCCCGGGCGTTGTCTTAACCGCCAGTGTGCCACTGGCCTTAGCCAGTGTCTTCACTCTCGGAGTTCAAAGCGGTCAAGAGTCGCGGCACGCCCCAATGCCGGAGCCCCATGCCAAAGGCACCTGCCTCTCGGACGTCACTTGGCGTTGGGAAACGGATCGCTTCGTCCAACTTCACACTTCGGAAATGCAGACACTGGCTAGGGCCAGTGGCACACAAAGCCGTTAAGTGCCGTTAAGTGCCGAGACGAGCCAACGATGCCATATCCTACTTCACGAGCGTAGTGCAGCTATGGCCAACTCTTCATTTGAAACGCTTGTGCAAGTGGCCGAGCGATTGACTGACATTAAGTCACTAGGGCATCTGGAACCGAATGACCTCGCGGCGGCTCCAGCGTTTTTGGAGCGCAACCGCTCGGTCATCGAAGCGGCTCGCTCGGCACTTGGCCCCGAGTGCTCCGTAACGCTGCGTTACGACGCCGCCTTTTTGAATGAACAGTGTCAGCGCTTCGAGCCTTTGCGTCAGCTTGCCTGCGCATTTCGAGCCGAAGGCTTGTTGGCCGTAGCCGACGCCCAATACTCGGCGGCGGTCCGGCCTGGCATCGCTTTGGTGGAATTGTCCAATGCGGTTCGGCGCGGCGGCCTGATCATCGATCTGCTGATTTCCATTGGCATCGCCGATCTGGGGCTGGAGCTGCTTGCCAATGTCCGAGCACACTTAGATGGCGTGGCGCGGCGCATGCTCGTCCAAGAGCTGCAGCGTTTGGAAGCGGAACGCGAACCGTTTGAGGACATAGCTGAGAGGGACCTGGCTTGGGAAATGGTTGTATGGGGCGGGAAAGAACAGCCAAGCGCTGCTGCTTCTGAGTTGCCAATACGAGATCCGGCAGAATGCGGGCTGTCGGAAGAGCAACAGAGAGAACGGCAGCAGCTTATGGACGAAGTGGACCAGTTGCAGTTGCACGCGAAATTAGATGCGTGCAGCTTTGCATTGATGCGCATGCTGGATATCGATCTGGCCCTTCGCAGTTGGCACGAAGCACAGCAGTCTTTTCCAGGGAACCTGTCGGCACTGGCGCCCGAATTTCTACCGACGATCCCTCTCGACCCGTATACGAACCAGTCGTTTCTTTATCGGCGAGTGAGCTCGAGCGAGTTTCTACTCTATAGCACCGGCCCCAAGCGCTTCGATGGTGGCGGTCGCTTTGCCGACTGGCCGAGCGTCTCTGCTGGTTTGGCCGACTTGTGCATTGATGTGGCGAGTTATTCAACCGACGCTTGTTTCACCATTCCGCAGCCGCAGAATTGGTGGCGGCGCACTGCGGCCGGGGTGAAGAGGTGGCTCGGGCTGTCGTAGCGAAGAAGCTTCCCTGTCCGAGCGGTTTTGCGACCTGATGAGTTTTGACGTTCGTTTGCGGTAATTGGCTTCGCACTTAGGATGGTGAGCAAGCGGTTCGGCATAACGGGCAGGAGAGACAGTATTGCGCGCACCGATAAACAGACGTCTTCGCCCCAAAGGGGCAGCAACATAATAGCCCGGGGCAGAGCGCAGCAGCGCCAGCTGCGGAGCGCCGCCCCGGGTATGGTCGCACGATCCATCGGTAGCCCTGAAAGGGCGCAACAAAATCTTGTTTTGCCCTTTCAGGGCGACCGAGCCGAACCGGATCGATAACCTGGGGCGGCGCTCCGCGGCCTCGCGGCCGCTCCGCTCTGCCCCAGGCTATTATGTTGCTGCCCCTTCGGGGCGAAGAAGAAACCAATTACCGCAAACGAATGTCAAAACTCATCAGAGTCGCCTATAACAACCCAGGGCTGCGTCGGCCTGACGGCCTCCTTGCCCTGGGCTGATAGAGGCGCCCCTTCAGGTAGCAAAACCTCTACGCCGCAAAGGCTCACCGCCTACGCCGGACTGCAGTTGCAAGCTCGAGCACTAAGCGCTCTTCTCCCGCAGCGTCTTCATCGCGCCGCTCCAGGCGATCACCTGATCGAAGACGGTGCTCAGCGACTTTTCGTGCCGCGGGTCGGGTTTGAAGGTAGTGTAGTTTTCGAAGTCGCTGAAGAGCGACAGGGCGACTTGGGCGCGGACGTCGGCGACTTGCAGTTCGCCCATCACCAATCGCAAGCTTTCCACCGCTCGCGTTCCGCCGGCGCTGCCGTAGCCCACGAAGCCCGCGGCCTTGTTGTTCCATTCGCGGTAGACGAAGTCGAGCGCGTTCTTCAGAGCTCCGGGGATGCCGTGGTTGTACTCGGCGGTCACGAAGACGAAGCCGTCGAAGGAATCGATCTTCGCTCCCCAGCGCTTGGTGTGCTCTTTGGAATACTTGCCTTGCGAGGGCGGGATCGGCTCGTCGAGCAGCGGCAAGTTGTAGTCTCGCAGATCGATCAACTCAAATTCGGCATCCTTGCGCTTCTGCGCCAGCTCGTAAACCCAGCGTCCGACCGACTCGCCGACGCGCTCGGGCCGCGTGGTGCCGATGATGATGGCGATCTTGATCATGAAAGGTAGTCCTTACTCGGGTGAATGAAGTCCTTTGTGCCTTCGTGTCTTCGTGGTTATTCTCTTGTGTCCGCCTGATGCGAGCTAGCCCCCAACGGCGCGATAAGCTTTGCTAGAATTGCTGCCGTCCTAGACTGATCTGAAATTGAGAGAGGCGGAAATGAACGAGATTGCGATTCGCACGCCGGAGCGTGCCGTCGAGGTGGCCTGGTTCTCTGCGCTGTGCAGCGACGACTACGAATATCTGGGCGTACCCGATGGGTCGCTCCGCAGCAGTTACGAACACTGCGGCGATATCGTGCGGGCGGCCGACGAGCTCGGATATCAAAACATCTTGCTCCCCTCGGGCTGGATCGCCGGACCAGATGCGCTCACCTTTGCCGCGGCGATGGCTCCACAAACGCGACAGATCAACCAACTGGTCGCCCTCCGCATGGGCGAGGTCTGGCCGCCGATGCTGGCTCGAGCGATCTCCACGGTCGACCACATCGCCCAGGGACGACTGTGCATCAACATCATCTCGTCGGACCTGCCCGGCTCGCAGGAAAGCAACGAGGTGCGCTACGGCCGCAGCAGCGAGATCATTCAAATCCTGCAAGCCATGTGGCGGACGACCGGTCCATTCGAATGGCAAGGCCAGTACTACAACTTCCGCCTGCCCACCTGCGAACCGGCCCAAACGTATCAGCAAAACGGCGGACCGTTGCTCTACTTCGGCGGCATCTCGCCGCTCGCCCAGGAGCTGTGCGCCAAGCACTGCGATGTGTTCCTGATGTGGCCCGAAACCGAAGAACGCTTGCAGGCAACGATGCGCGGCATGTCCGAGCTAGCCGCTCGCCACGAGCGCAAAGTCGACTTCGGACTGCGCATCCACGTGATCGTTCGCGAGACCGAGGCCGAAGCTCGCCAGGCGGCCGAGCGTTTGATCTCGAAACTCGATCGCGAGAAAGGCCAAGCGATCAAGAATCGCTCGCAGGACAGCCGCAGCGCCGGAGTGCTCCGACAAGACGAACTGCGGGCCAGCGCCGGAGCCGATCTGTACATCGAGCCCAACGTCTGGTCGGGCATCGGACTGGCGCGGAGCGGCTGCGGCAGCGCCATCGTCGGCGATCCCGAACAGGTCCTCGCCAAGCTCAATCGCTATATCGACATGGGCATTCGAGCGTTCATCCTCAGCGGCTATCCGCATCTGGATGAGTGCCGCCTGTTCGCCCGCCATGTGTTGCCGCGCCTGAAAACCTGCCGCTTCAACGAAGTGCAACAGCGCCGCGTCCCCAACCCAGTGACTCCGCTGACCACCGCGCCGCGAAGTTAGTCCGGGCATGGAAAACTGACCTGAGTCGCGAAGCGACGGCATGCATTAACCTGGGACGCAAGTCCCAGGTATGAGGCCAAGCTATCCAGTTGAGTCGCAACGCGACGGCATGAGGACCGTTTCTCGGTTAATTTCATTGTAAAAATAGTTCATGCCGTCGCTTCGCGACTCAGCGGCTGTGTGGTGCCCTGAAACCTGGGACTTGCGTCCCAGGCTAATGCATGCCGTCGCTTCGCGACTGAAGAAACCAAACCGCAAAACTGTTACGCGTCGGACTTACAAAAACCGACACCCTAAGAACATTCACTATTACCATTGGCATTGGAGAGCGATGACAAACAACGTCAAGTTTGGACTGGTAGGCTTCGGGGCTTGGGGAGCGCATCATGCGCGGGCGATTGGCGAGACCGAAGGGGCAGAGTTGGTGGCGATCGCGGCTCGATCGCCCGAGTCGCAGGCAGCGGCTCGCGAGGCGCAGCCCGATGCCGAGGTCGTCGCCGATTATCGGCAATTGCTCAAGCGCGATGACATCGACGTAGTCGACATCGTGGTGCCAACGCACATGCACCATGAGATCGCCTGCGCGGCGCTGCGAGCCGGCAAGCACGTGTTGCTCGAAAAGCCAATGGCAGCGACGCTCGAGGACTGTGCCGACATCGTCCAGCTGGCCGACCAGATGAAGCGCATCCTCGTCATCGGTTTCGAACTGCGGATGTCGCGGCTGTGGGGACGCGTCAAGCAGCTGATCGATCAAGGCGCGATCGGCGAGCCGCAGTATTGCCTCATCGAACTGTGGCGCAAACCTTACCGTCCAGGTGCTGGCGGCTGGCGATACGACATCCAGCGCGTCGGCAACTGGATCCTCGAAGAGCCGATTCATTTCTTCGAT